>JAZRJB010000033.1:0-7930 GCA_045645565.1 Akkermansia sp.
CCGTGAAACCCGCCCGCTTTCCGCGCTGAAGCGTTGGGAGCTTGTGGAAATCCTGAAACACTAATTCTAACCAGAAAGGACATTACCTACTATGCTCCAGATGGAATCCCTCGTTCAGGTGGCCGACAACACCGGCGCCCGTACCGCCAAGATGATTGGCGTTATCGGCAAGAGCGGTGCTGACCAGGCTCACATCGGTGATATCATCACCTGCCACATCCGTGAATCCATCCCGACCGCTTCTGTGAAGAAGGGTACGGTGGTGAAGGCTGTGGTGGTGCGTACCGCCGCCCCCATCCGTCGCGACGATGGCTCCGTGCTTCGTTTCGACACCAACGCTGTGGTGGTTATCGACAAGGATAACAACCCGCGTGGTACCCGTATCTTCGGGCCGGTGGCTCGCGAGCTTCGTGAAAAAGGCTTCATGAAGATCGTGTCCCTTGCACCGGAGGTGCTGTAAGGCGGAAGGGTATTTGTTGAAGTTTATCACTTCCACTAAACCTTACACAGAGTCCCGGCAGGTTTCCATGAGGAACCTGCCGGGTTCTTTATACCCAGCGGCACCAGCTGTTCGGTATTATCACGCTTAACATTTTGACTTGGCGGTACCGGCGGTCTAGAATGTGAGCATGAGATTCCGCGGTATGTTCATGCTGTTTCTGCTGTTGCTTCTGATGGTGCAGGGGTGTCAATCGCCGCTGGTGCGGCAGGCGTACTGGCCCGTGGTTTCCCAGCAGCAGAGTGATGCTGATCTGCTCGCCCGGCTGCGTGCGGACTGGTTGCTGCTCGGGCAGAAGGGTGCCAGTTCCCAGCAGCGGCAGGCTGCGATGCAGCGGTATAATGCAGCGCTTCTCGTGCTGGTTCAGCGCCTGCGTTATGATTACTCCGTCTCCCGCTCACTGAAGCGTTATGAAGGGTTGCAGGTGCAGCACCATCTGAGCCGGGCGGGTATGAATCTCATCATGCTCTATGATGATATTGTCCCGGCGGCAGATGTCTCCTTGAGTGATTTGCAGGAGCGTTACACTATGGCGGGCGTGGGTGTATCTCTGGTGGGTATCATTCCCCCGGAAAAGGTGGAGCTCAGTGGTGATATGTTCAACATAGCAACCCGTGGCACCGTCAGTGCGCTCACGGCTGTGCTGAGTTTCACTCCGCGCGGGCAACCTGTCCTGAATCTCATTCCGCGCTTGCAGCAGGGCGAGGTGCAGGTAGGGTGCCACCAGTACCCGCTGGCTGTAGACTGGAGCGCCCTGCTTGAGGTTTACTGGAGTCTTACGCGGGTGAAGGAGGACCGTATCCTCGGCTTGTTCCGCCCGCAGGCGTTGCGGGACACAACCGGGTTGTCGAGCATCACTCCGTATGACCCCGACAAGATACCTGTCATCCTCACGCACGGTCTGCTGTCTTCTGCCGGTACCTTTGATAACCTGGTCAACCGGCTTATCTCAGACCCGCTTATCCGCTCAAACTATCAGTTCTGGTACTTCAATTACCCGACCGGCGTGGCCTGGACCATATCGGCTCGGGCATACCGGGAGTCGCTCGCTTTATTGAGAAAAAGGGTCGATCCAGGGCGTACTAACCGGAATTGGGAGCGTATGGTACTTGTCGGTCATTCCATGGGTGGGCTCATTACCCATTATTGCCAGTGTGAAGCCCCCTGGAACCTCCTCCGCGCCGCCGATATACCGCCGGAGCACCTTGCGCCATTCCTGAAGCCGGAGTATATCAACAAGCCGTTTCCTGATGAGCAGCTGAATGCCCTGAGGGGGGATTATTTCTTTCACCCGGTAGAAGCCGGCCTGGTTGTCTACATGGCCACGCCGCACCGGGGGGCGCCTGTTGCCCGGTACCGCCTGGCGGCGCTGCTCAGCAGGCTGGTATCACTGCCCCAGACGCTCGTTCAGGAGGTATATAACATTGCCACATTGCAGGATGATATGCTCCTGTTCAACCCGAGTTCTGCCTGGCAGTGGTTTACCAGTATCGGGCAGCTTAAACCTGATAGCTATTCCATTGTCGGCTTGCAGGGATTGAGCGTGCGCGATGTTCCCACACACTCCATTATAGGAGATCAGGGGGACGGTGATTGCCCAAGGTGTACAGACGGTGTGGTTCCCTATTGGTCAAGCCACATTTCTTGGGGAACGGAAACCATTGTGCCGTCCGATCATTCTGTGCAGGATGCCCCCGAAACAGCGCTGGATATGAAGCGCCTCCTCGGTGATTACGCGTTGCGGTATCCGGCGGTCAGGCTTCGAGCCGGGCGTAAGCCGCGCGTTCTTCAGCAGTATAAGGAGCTGCGGAACCGTCCCTGTTCCGCCTTGATGAAATGACTTTCACACACGCGCAAATGCCATCTGGTCCTTCAATGGTGAAAATCCAGTGTATTGAACTTGAACCAATTTTGTTAATGCAGCAATGTACTGACACCGAATCAAAGAAGTGAAGCGGCGCGGAATAATCAGCCTCAACATGAACGCGCGGGTAGAGGTAGCCATCCCGGGTAACGATGTTGCCGAGCGAGGCGATGGCGTGAGTTTCAGCCTCCTCCGCAAGGCGGAAATAATTGGCGAAATATACCACACCGGCGGCGTCTGTCTCATGAAAGGCAATACGGCGTTTGTAAGTAAAAGCAGGCATAGAAGAAATCAGTGGAAAAGAGCCCCCCAGTCGGTACCCTGGCGGCGGCGGGATTCATCCGCTACGGCATCCCACCCGGCATCCTGGAGTTCAGAGATGATGATAGAGCCATCCTCATCATTCGTGCGGATGTAAAGAACGCAAATCTGGCGACCGTTGGTGATGGTGAGGAAACGGGTGCGGTTCTCGTGCATGCTATTGACGGAAGCAAGCTTGATAGGGCGCTCAGCCCGAATCCAGTTTCGGTAGGGGGCAGGGAGGCTCCCGAGTGAAAACCACTGTTCAGCCTCCTCGCGCTGCATGCCAGCCAGGCATTCCGTATCAGAAATGTACTTCATCACCCGGGCTGCTGCATGAACGGCTGGTGTTGTTGCCAGGTATCTGTCGTTACCAATGCAGCGGTATTGCAGCATGCGCTGTTTATCTCGCAACAGCGCTTCCTCAGCCGTGGGTTGAGGATACAGGAAGAACCACAGCAGGAGTAGCAGTACACCGGTCCCTGTTGAGATGCTTATTGCCCGGTTCCGTAGCAATAATCTCTGCATGAGAAGTTTGAAGCGCTTCACTGTGTGTGCATCACCTGGCTTGAAAACGAACCGCGGAGCCTCTTCTTTTTTCTCTGCTGCAATTTCCTTTACCGTGCGCGCAGTGGCGGGGTCCAGCACAGAAGCGGAAACAAAGCCGATTTCCACCTGCTCCTGCATATCTTCCGGCGGAAACATGTAACTGATGAAAACCTTGCGGATAATCAGGCTTGCGGCAATGAAGGTGGAAAAATAAACAAGCCCGGTGGAAAGCATGCCCGCCTGGTAACTGAACGTGGGGGCTATGACTTCCGGTCGCTCTGCTTTTAGAACTGGGTATACTGCCACCGCAGCAATCAGCACAGTGAAGAGCGAGGCAAACCACACCAGGTTGCGCTTCCGCCCGCAGTAGCTGACCAATTCCATGTAGAGGACAGGCAGTAACCAGAAAACAGGCTTGAATGAATATAAGTTGATACCCTCTGCGGATTCCATGGCTGGGTTAGGCGGCAGTATGGAATCCGGGTATGAAAAAGCATAGAGCAGGGCAATTGCACCCGGCAGGCATAACAAATAACGCAGGATGATTAAGATTCTATCCATCTGTGTGTATTGTATGTTGCTGAGCTTGCTCTGTCAAGTTCGGGGTCTGTTCACGCGGTTTCGCTCAGCATGTTGATATCTGCCGCTATGCTACCCCGGGAACAGGTGATGCTGAGCAGGCGTTCTTCCACATCCGGGGCAGGGGGCAGGCACCGGTGCGGCAGATCGGCAGTGAGGAGCTCCACCGCGCAGGCATTATGAAGCGCCATGGTCGTTTCAATGAAACGCATGGAGGTAGGTTCATCCAGAATGAAGTTCAGCGGTTGCTTATTGTTGAGGACGCGGGATTCGGGAATACCGGGGCCGTATTCATCCTCCACGCCCAGGTTAGCGAGGAGAACAGGTGACGGAACAACCGTTTCAGGGTTTAGAACGCGCCGCAGCGCCGCCATGTGCCCGGTCACCGTGACAACGCACCAGGAATTCAGAACCTCCTCATTGAAAGCACTCGCATCCTTTGCGTTGATGTACCTCACATGTGCAGGCAGGAGTTCGCGAACGTCCTCAATATCCGCCACGCGGACGCGCATCCCTTCCTTCAACGCGTAATGCAGCACGCCGCGGCCTACCTTGCCAAGCCCCACTATAAGCAGCTGCCTACCCTCTAACCCGGTATATCCCAACTGGCGCAAGGCTCTGAAGAATCCCTCACCCGTGCCAAGGACGGTTTCAATCCGCTTGATGCGCCCGGAGTCCGCCAGAATCACCGGGTGGTGCGGGTGTACATATCGGTGAACCCCGGTGCGGGTCAGCTCTGCGGCACCAAGGCGCGGGTGCATCTCACAGAATTGACCGGAGCAATCCAGCAGAATATCAAAATCATCCATACCGCGCGGAGCCCGGTGTACTCCGAACTCTTCCACTTGCCGGAAAACCGCCGGGTCGCAAGGCATGCCAGGGCGCTCCGGCACCCAGACCTCAGCCCCGGCTGCCATGAGCGCCATGAACTTGCCCAGCGTATTGCGGAACAGCGGTGTGCCATCCAGCACACGCAGACCGCCAAGAGGGCGGCTCTTGCTCCATTCCTCAGCCTGCCACAGCAGCGTGGGCCACTCCTCAGGTTGGTAAAACTGGCTCAGGTAATCGCGAATCTTCTCAGCCTGCGCATTCATTATGGATTCAGTCTACTCCAGCCCGGAAGAAAAGCAAGTAAAAACGCGCCCTTCCGGGGTGGGAAAGGCGCGTGACAAAATAATAATCAGCCGGGGTTACTTGATGCGGTCGTTCTCGCCCGGACCCCAGGAGGGCTTGAAATCCGGGATACGGTTGCCGCTGCCCGGGCAATCAGCCGGCACGCGGTACTGCTCGCGCAGCTTGTGGTAAGTTTCCGTGAGCTGCTTCATGACCTCGGCATACGCCGGATCCTGGGCAACATTGTGCATCTGCTTCGGATCCTTTTCATTATCAATGAGCATCCACTCATTCTCAGGCTTGCGGGCACCGCTCTTGCGCTCGGCATCAGTCGGGGTCCAGATGCGGGCGAAGGTGTAGCGCTGGGTGCGCAGACCATCGTGGCGCGGGGCATTGTGTTCACCCGGCTGCTCGTAGAACGCGTAGTACAGGGGGCGGTCGGAGAACTCCGGTGCCTCACCGGTCTGGAACAGCGGGGTCAGCGACACACCTTCCATGGTGCGGGTGTTCTCCGGGGTGTTCACACCGGCAACCTCCAGAATCGTGGGGGCGTAGTCGATGTTCTGCACCATGGCCTGGGAGCGCTTGCCAGCGGCAATCTTGCCCTTCCAGCGCATCACCAGCGGCATGCGGAAACTTTGCTCGAAAATCCAGCGCTTGTCGTACAGACCATGCTCACCCAGGTAGAAGCCCTGGTCACCCACATAGATAACCAGCGTGTTCTCGGAGAGCCCGTGGCGGTCCAGGTAATCCAGCAGGCTGGAGATGGACTGGTCCACGGAAAGCAGGGTACCCAGGTAGTCTTCCATGTACCAGCGCCAGCGGTATACGGCCATATCTCGTTCGGTCTGCACCTTGCCTGCGCGGAAATCCTCTACGAACTCGCGCGTGCGGGTGGCAAAGAAATCATCATAAATCTCCTTGGTGCCGGGGTCCATGTGGTTGGTGTTCCAGCCCAGGTTGGTCTTGGGGGCAAATTTCGGCTTGTGAGCATCCCAGTTAAAATCGGCCGGTACGCCGCCATTGTTCTTGAATACGCCGCGGTTCACCATATTGCGCAGTGTCCACTTGGGCACAATTTCCTTCATGATATCGAAGGGAAGTTCCTTCTCCACCAGGTGGTTGTCATTCCAGTTGCACATATCCCACAGCACACTCTGGCGGTTGTGGCGCATGAATTCCGGGCGGTTGGCGTAATCATCCATCAGCGTGTCGGGCGGAGTCAGCTTAGCCACATATTCCTTTACGGCCTTCAGGTGGCGCGGAGCCGGAATCCAGTTGCGGTGCGGGGCTTTGTGTCCCACAATCAGGGCGAAAGGCTTGCTCTTGTCGCGGTTCTCCATCCAGTCAATGGCCTTCGTCGTCACCAGGTCGGTCACATAACCGCGGTCCTGGTGGTGTGTGGTGCGGCCATTCACGCCCGGCTGGTGGAAGGTCGGGTTCCAGTAATCACCCTGGCTCGGGAACACCTGCCACGAGTCAAACCCTGTCGGCTGCGAGATAAGGTGCCACTTGCCCACAATACCCGTCTGGTACCCGGCGGCCTGCAGCATCTTCGGGTAAGTCGGCTGCGCTCCGTTGAATGCCGGACCACCGTAGTTATACAGGAAACCATTGTTGTGTGAGTGGCGGCCGGTCAGCATGCACGCGCGGGAAGGTCCGCAAAGCGAATTCGCGCAGTACGAGCGGTCAAACACCATGCCCTCATTGGCTAATCTCCGGAAACCCGGCATCGGCATCGGTGTGTCGGCCTCGCAACTGCCCAGCACTTCCGGCGAATGGTCGTCTGTGATGATGAACAGCAGATTCGGCCTCGCATTTGCAGCCATGGCAGCGCCTATACTACACAGGGCGGCCAGTGTCGTTAAAATGGGGGTTAATTTCATAACTCTGGCATTCTAGCAAAAGAACTCGAGCACGTCAATCCGGGAAAAGGGATGCAGTGGCGGGTGCTTTGCGATTGAATACCGGGAGTGCTGTGATATAATAAGGCCTTGCGAACCATGATGCCGAAAATGAAAATCTACGCGTTCTGGGTGCTGACTGTGTTTCTGTTCGGGTGTACTTCTTTGTCTGTACCTGTGGTATATCGTGCAGGAGAGACTGAAAAATCCTGGGAATACACAGAAGTTCTCTGTATGGAGCGTGGGATAGAGTATCCGCTTCCTGATGGTCGGCATGAATTGCAGGTGGTGGAGCAGGCGGATAGTGAATGCTCTAAATGCCTAGCATGCCGGGACGTTGCGGGGAGGATGATTCCGCTGGTGGAGGGGGAGCGGACTTTTGGCTATGCGGTATGCCGGAATACGCCGCAGTATCTGCTAGTGTTCGACAACTTCGCCAGTAAACAGAATCGTGTGCTGCTGTACATGCTTTTATCCTCGCGGCCAGTTTTGTGTTATAATGCTGAACTCGATGCTCATTCTGATTTGCGCGTAATATGGGGTGTGGCCTCTTGGAGTCAGTGGGGAATTCTGCTGGTGGGAGTCGGAGAGGATGCTTCTGTGGTGTATCGGATGCTTCCGCTGGAGTGATTTCAATATCGCGGGAACCGCCCGCGAATCTCACCGTGCACCAGTAGAAATTCTGCTCAATAATCAGTTTCCCTTTATAGAAAATCGCCCTTTCGCCGTTTTGTGCAAAATGTGCAGAAAAGTGCAAAAATAATTTTCCGCTGTAAC
Source organism: Akkermansia sp. (assembly GCA_045645565.1). Taxonomy (GTDB): domain Bacteria; phylum Verrucomicrobiota; class Verrucomicrobiia; order Verrucomicrobiales; family Akkermansiaceae; genus Akkermansia. Next base: position 7,586 of record JAZRJB010000033.1, read on the forward strand.
CCGCTGGTTTTCGTGCAAGTTAGGGTAGGGGTGTAGAATTTTCTCAAACTTTTTTCTAAAAATGTGCTTGACGTGAAATCGTGTTTGTGATAAGCTTTGCACCGCACCCCACTACGGGGCGGCCCGAAAGGGAAAGCGGAAATCTCCGCTCACCACAGCCGGGCAAGGCAATTTTTCAAGTATGACTTTCCGAGGCGCCGAGAGCGGCTGAAAAGCTGATTCGCTGGCTAACAACCTGCCAGGCGGGGCGCCGGAGAGGATAAAGAGAGGGAAGGAAAAGGTCGTGACGCGTGCCGTGGCCAACGCCGGGATGAAGTTCTTCGGGACTTCGGAGCGGGGTATCAC
>JAZRJB010000034.1:0-4321 GCA_045645565.1 Akkermansia sp.
GATGCGCTGGTCGTTGGTGTAGGAGTGGATGGTGCTCATCATGCCCTTCTCGATGCCCCACTTGTCGTTGAGAACCTTCACCATGGGGGAAAGGCAGTTGGTGGTGCAGGAAGCGTTGGACACGATGTTGTGCTTCTCGGCATCGTACTCGTTGTCGTTGATGCCAATGCAGAAAGTCAGGTCGGGGTTCTTAGCGGGAGCGGAGATGAGAACCTTCTTGGCACCAGCCTTGATGTGACCCTCAGCCTTCTCACGAGCGGTGAAGAGACCAGTGGATTCGAGAACCACGTCAACACCCAGCTCTGCCCAGGGAAGCTGATCCGGACCCAGCATACCGCCAACAATCTTGATGGGGTGGCCGTTTACCACAAGGTTGTCACCATCAACCTCGATGGTGCCCTTGAACTTGCCCTGCGTGGAGTCATACTTAAGCAGGTGAGCAGTGGTAGCAATGGGGGTAAGGTCGTGAATAGCAACAACCTTCTCGAGCTCGGCCTGGGACATGGCGCGAAGCACATTGCGACCAATGCGACCGAAACCGTTAATAGCGTATTTAGCCATAGTAGTAGAATATATGGTTTGTTAAGTTTAGACCCGCCCGGCCACCGGGCCCGGCAAGGCAAGGGTAAGTATATAGATATACCCCCTCAGAGTCAACACAAATTTCCTTTTCGTCTGCAATTTTCCCGGGCAAGCGAAATCGGGGAATCCTTGTGTTCTCCTTTCCCCTGCTCTCTTTCCTGATTCCCTGGCAGGTATGCGCGCGTCTTCTTTCTCAATATTCTCAATAGTGTTGAAATGTGCGGTTTGTTATGTTACCATTCCGGCAGATTCTCAGCCACCATGACAACAGCCTCCATTTCTGGTCTTGTTCACTCCGTTGAATCCTGCGGCACCGTAGACGGGCCTGGCATTCGTTTCATTATTTTCCTGGCGGGGTGCAGCCTGCGCTGCCAGTATTGCCACAACCCGGATACTTCTTTCAAACGCCAGGGGAAGGAGCGCTCGGTTGATGACGTGCTGGAGGAAATCAGCCGCTATGCCTCATTCCTCAAAACAGCTAAGGGTGGTGTCACTATCAGCGGTGGTGACCCGCTCTTCCAGCCGGAGTTTACCCGCGCCCTCTTGAAGGGGTGCAAGGATATGGGGCTTCATACTTGTCTTGATACGTCCGGGCATCTCAGCTGCAATGCAGATGACGCCATGCTGGAGCTTGTGGATCTGGTTCTGTTGGATATCAAAGCCTGGAATCCTGACCAATACAAGCTGGTGACTGGTCAGCCCCTGCAACCCACTCTCGATTTTGCTGAACGGCTTGCAAGACGCGGTACTGCGGTCTGGCTGCGTTATGTTCTTGTTCCCGGACTTACTGACCAGCTGGATGATATCACGGCTCTGGCTCGCTACGCCGCCGGACTCGGCAATGTGCAACGGGTAGATGTCCTTCCCTTTCACCAGATGGGTAAGTTCAAATGGGGTGAGCTAGGATTGAATTATCCCTTGCTTGATTTAGAGCCGCCTGCTCCGGAACTGACCGACAAGGCACGCAACATTTTCCGCACTCACGGTTTTGCTGACTGCACGCATTGATTCACGGCTGATTTCCGCGTTTTCTTTGAACGGTCAGCAGCTGTTTTCCGTCATCTCTCTCATGCTCAGGTTTTCTTCTCTCATTCTCGGGGCTATTGTTCTCTCCTTGTGTCCGGCAAGTGCGGTTTCCTCCCCCTCTGTTATCCATCAATGGGTAACAGAGCAGGATGCCACCGTTCTGGTTGAGCGATGTCTTCCCCAGGATAATGAGAAGTTTGTTCTCACGCGCGTTGTGATGAGTTTCAACAGCCGGATGCCTGCCGGTTCCCTCATCATGCTGGAACTCCAGCAACCTGCTCCTGCAGATACAACTTGCTGGCTCCTGAACCTGGATAAATCCTCATCCATCACCCCGGTTCACGCCTCGCCGCCTGCCTTCTTCCTGCGGGATACAGGCTGCAACGTCTGCAGCTGGAATGAATGGCAGAGCGCCCCTGCTGATTTACCCCTGCCCCGTGCCTTGCAAGCCATGCAGAATTATCAACCGGTCACCCTGGCGCACAGGAAAGCCATACGCGAGGCAGAAGTCATCTGCCGCATGCCGCACGGTCATCTGGCGGGGAGATACGAGGAACGCCCGGATGGAAACCAGGTGCTTCATGCCACCCGGAGTGGAAGCATGTATTGGAACAGCATCAAAGGCGTTCAACTAGGCGAATTGGCGGAGTTTCACTACGCGCCCTTCGCTGGAACCAGGAACGATTGCGCTGAGCGGTTCAAGAAACTCAACAGTCAAAATGTCGGGGAGTGGCTTATCATCGCCCGTAAAGCAGCTCGCGATAACGGCAGGCTCATCATCAACGAGGAAGATTGTTATCTTATCCACCTCTCTCCTGGCAGTTTCAGCTATCTCAACTGGGAACACGCCTTGCGTGAAGAACTCGCAACGCATCCAATCCCGGAACTGCAAAATCCTAAGCGCAAACTATACCCCGAGACCCAGGGAGACTCAGGGGAACAGATGCAACTCATACATGACAAGCTGCTTACTCACCGGAAAGCCCTCATCTTCCGTCCTGTAAGTGTCAGACTCACCACCTGCAAACAGCCACTGCACGGAGGTGCATCCTTGAAACAACGCTATTGCCACTTTACAGCCAAAGTAACAGATATCGTCAAGGGTGACTGGAACAGCCTTTCCCCTGATGATATATTCCATTTTTCCACCCTGGCAGATACCGGAGAAACGCGACCAGATGGCTCCTACCCCGTCGAGTCTGATGAGGAGTATCTGATGTTCCTGAACGGGAGTCCTCTACCCCGTACAGCAGATGGTTACTTTGAAATGGGGCACATATCAGACCGCCGGAAGCTCATGCCCATGAGCCTCTGGAGCCCCCACCTGGAAGAAGTCCTGAAAAGCCACCCGGAACTTGTCAGAGGTTCCCTCCTGAAAGCAGCCCCGTCGTATCTGGAACGGAAAGCGCGGCTGCACCGTCCGCCGGAGCTGCGTTGACACGTTACCCGGTGTTTATTTCATCAGGATTCTCGCGGTTTCGCTTATCAATTCCCGGGCCTGCCGGACGTCCGCCTCATGGGATGATTCCCGGCTGCGCTGAACGGTGAACACGCGGGACAACTCGTCATTCATGCGGCGTATGGCAGCATCTGCTTCCGGAGTTCCCAACCGGCCGGCAAGTGCCCGCAAAAGAGAAATCTTCTCGAAATCCTCCAGACCATCCCGCAAATGCTCAAAGCGCCGACTGCTCAGGTTTCCTGGATATACCAGGAAGCAATCCCCGGATGGCCAATGCACAAAATCCGTAGTTTCAAACGGGTTGCGGTTCCATGAATTATACGCCCAACGCAAAAAGCCATCCAGTCCGCGTGCTGCTGCAAATATACCAAGCCACTCGGCTTCTGCATGCGGTGAAGCTGTAAACATGTTAGGCTTAGTTGGGTGCAGGCACACGTAGAATGTCGTTTTGTAACCCTTCGACTTCCGCTCAGCCAGCAACTCTGGAGTCACGCTGCCCGCATGCGTCAGAATCGGTGAAATATTATAGACCTCGCGTGTCGTTGCCGATGGCTTGTCCACTGCCGAAACAATGCGAAGTTCCGGTGCATACTTTCTGACCACAGCCAACGCCGCCAACATTAACGCATCCGGTCGCTCATCCAACGCAATGCACGTTTTCTCCAGCCAGCCCTTTGCTGCCAAATGCTCACGGAAATCGCTCAGGAACGGTCCCCAGACCGACTCAAAGGAAGCATCTTTCACACTCAGTCGCATATCCTGATAAACTCCTGAGGCTTCATCAAAATAGCGCACCTTCATACTCCACGGCACCATCGTGTAACACGAAATCTGTTCGCGTATGCCTACCTCATCCATCATAAACGACACCCAGGTATCAAACGCAGAATAATCATAGCGCATCACGCCATCCTTCCCCTTCACCCAACGCACCAGCGATGGAAACCAATCGTAGGTCTGCCCATTCCAGGCTTCATCTATAATCGTGCAGGTCACCACTTTCTGACCTGCATCTGCCAACCGTTTCATGAGTGGTTTCAACAAGGCAAGATGCTCAGCAGACCAGGGTTCCACATCATGCCAGCGAGCCACGGCCTGCGGATGCTGCCACAAATGGCGCGCGCCCAGGACAGGGGTAACAAAAAAATACCACCACATAGGTAACACAAGTTCCAGGACATAGGTTACACTTTTGGATAGACATGTGGCATAATCTCATTATGCCATGGAACACCAAGAGTAGTAATCAAATGA
>JAZRJB010000035.1:0-2879 GCA_045645565.1 Akkermansia sp.
CCGCAATCTCCTTCATGCGGTCGTTGCCTTCGTCGGCCTTCTTCATGTCGAAGAAGAACTTAGCGGCAAATGCCAGCGCGACGACGGAAGCAAACGGCACTATCCAGAATAATATCTCGGGGTTCATGTTCGTTTGTTATAGTTATTTTTGGTGACTTTTTTGCAGGCACAAAAAAGCGCCACAGTCTACACTAAAAGTTTCCCCTTGGCAACCCGAATTTCAAAAGATGACTAAAAAATGCATGTTAGCCGGAGTCGGGAAGGCATTCCGAGTGCTTTTTTCTTGACCCCGGAGCGTATGCCGTGTATGCTGCAGGGTAACGAACGATTTGTTTGATATTACTATGAAAGCAGTACTTCTTTTCCCCGGTCAGGGTGCCCAGAAAGTGGGCATGGGCAAGGATCTTTATGATGCATATCCCGCTGTGCGTGAGATGATGGAAGCGGCCGATGCGGCGCTGGGGTATTCTCTTACGGATGTCATGTTCAATGGTCCGGATGAGGAGCTGACCCGCACCTGTAACTGCCAGCCGGCTCTGTACTTGCACGGGCTTGCTATCTATAAGGTGCTGAGCAGCATGGTAGAGATTGAACCTGTGGCAGCTGCCGGTCTTTCCCTGGGTGAATTCACCGCCCACGCCGCTGCCGGTACCTTCAGCATGGAGGATGGTCTGAAACTTGTGCAGAAACGTGGTGCTTTCATGGAGACTGCCTGCCAGGCAGCGCCCAGCACCATGGCTGCCATGATTGGCGGCAGTGATGAAGCCGTGGCTAACCTGGCTGCAGAGTGCGATATTGACGTGGCTAACTATAACTGCCCCGGCCAGACGGTGGTTTCCGGTTCTGTGGAGGGGGTGGACAAGGCCGTGGCTGGTGCCAAGGCTGCCGGTATCAAGATTGCCAAGAAGCTCAATGTTGCCGGTGCTTACCACAGCCGTTTCATGAAGAGTGCGCAGGAAGCGCTGCGCCCTGAGTTGGAGGCTACGCCCATGACCACGCCCGCTGTTCCGGTCTATTGCAACTTTGAGGCCCGCCCTGTAACCGGACCGGAGGATGTGCGCGCCATGCTGGGTGAGCAGGTGTGTGGCTCCGTGCGCTGGGCTGCCTGCATGCAGGATCTGATTGACAAAGGCGAACGCCTCTTCATTGAAATGGGCCCGGGTAACACCCTGGCTGGTATGATGGGCCGCATCTGCAAGGAGGCTAAGGTGATTTCCATTCAGGATGTGGCTTCTCTTGAAGCCGCCGTTGCTGAACTCAAGGGCATGTAAGTCTCTTTTAATCAGCTTTGATATAAGCCTGCGGCTGCCATGGCATGCCGCAGGCTTTTTTTATGCCATAATCTTGACTTTTTCAGTAGAACCATATACACTGGGCGTGCCGAAACAACTACCTTGGCTGCCGGAATCATATTTTTTTCTAAAAACCGGCAATACGCTGTCGCGAGACAGCACTGAGATAATACATATAACTAACTGTACACATGAATCTGAAAATATACACCGATGAGGTGGAGGCGCTGGCACAGAAGCAGATTACCAAGCTCCTGGAACAACCTGCCTTTGCAGATGCGAAGGTGCGCATTATGCCTGATGTGCATGCAGGCAAGGGCTGTGTGATTGGCTTTACCGCAGACCTTGGTGATAAAGTCATTCCGAATATTGTGGGCGTGGATATCGGCTGCGGTATGCTTACGGTGAATCTCGGTAAGCAGAAACCCGATTTTGCGGCGCTGGATGATATTATGCACCGTAACATCCCCAGTGGCATGTATGTGCATGGTGAGCCGGTGGAGGTATTCGATGCCGTGGAGACGCTGCATTGCCTGCCCCGGCTGGAGCGTGTGAAGCGACTGCTCTGCTCACTGGGAACACTGGGTGGTGGTAACCACTTTGTGGAGGTGGATGCTGATACGCAGGGAAATTACTACCTGGTTATCCATTCCGGTTCCCGAAACCTGGGTAAGCAGGTCTGCGATATCTACCAGCAGGAGGCTATTGACCGCCACGCCGGTTGCGCTGACCGGGCTGAACGCGAGGCTGCCCTCATTGCTGAGCTGAAGGCACAGGGGCGCCAGAAGGAAATTGCCACGGCCATCAAGACCCAGCGGGCTGCCTGGAACGCGGCGACTCCGGAGATTCCCGCCGACCTCTGTTACCTGGAGGGCGAGGCCCGTGAGCGTTACCTGCACGATATGCGCATCTGCCAGCAGTTTGCCTTGCGTAACCGTGAGGTGATGGCCGATATCATAGTGCGCCGTCTCGGCCTGGAGGTGCAGGATATGTTCCACACCACACATAATTACATTGACCACGAAAGCAATATTGTACGCAAGGGCGCCATCTCCGCCCGTCTGGGTGAGAAGCTGCTCATCCCCATCAACATGCGCGATGGTTGCATCTATGGTGTTGGTAAGGGAAATGACGACTGGAACCAGTCTGCACCGCATGGTGCCGGGCGTCTCATGAGCCGTTCCCAGGCCTTCCGCCAGCTGTCACTTTCTGACTTTGAAACCCAGATGCAGGGCATCTACACCACGTCCGTCACCGCCCGCACGCTGGATGAATCGCCCATGGCTTACAAGGGAATGGATGCAATCCTGAAACATATCGGCCCTACGGTCGATGTGGTGGATATCTTCAAGCCCCTGTATAATTTCAAGGCAGAGGAAGCTGAGCCTTCCTTTAAGAAGAAAAAGTAATTATAACACAGCGGCTGCGGCCTCCAACTTCTTGGCGGAGGCGCGGCCTTTGGCGGCGAGGGCGGGGGCAAAGAGGGAGAGGCGGAATTCAGCCACCATAAATCCGTAGGCAAGCCAGGCGGGGGAATCGGCGTGGCGGTCGTATACGGAGAAAAAGCGGGGGGAAACGGCGGCGTTG
>JAZRJB010000036.1:0-4405 GCA_045645565.1 Akkermansia sp.
CTTCGGGCTCGTGCTACGGCACAAAGCCGCCGCGCGGCACATTAGACTTGTATCATAGCAAATATAATGATACAAAACTCACGCGCAAAAGTGTAACCTATGTAGTTGAACTAAAGTGTTACCCATGTGAGTGGCGCGCCATGCGGCTTTCCCCCCCGCCCCGTTTTCCCAGAACAGGACGGGGATTCTAACACCTATGGAACGCAACGAACAGGTTACTCAGCCAACACAAGGTTGACCGCCAGCACCGCCAGACAAAAAAATCGCACCGTAAAGGGGTTATAACCTCTACGGTGCATTACTTGAGTTGCGGGAGCAGGATTTGAACCTGCGGCCTTCAGGTTATGAGCCTGACGAGCTACCTGGCTGCTCCATCCCGCGATTTTATTAAGCATCCCCGGTGGGTGCGGCAGGAATATACCACCCCACCGATGCTAAGTCAAGACCTTTTTTGAATTTTCTTTTCTTTTTCACGCTTTTTTAGCATTTACTCCCAGGTGTACGCATTTTCCAGCTGGCAAGTTGAGGTCTCCTGCACACCATATCTTGACAAGCAACGGTTCGTAGGCTAAACTTTTCGCTCACCTTTAAGAAGGAAGCGTCATGGAGAAGCCTATCACTATATCAGTCACCGTGCCGGTGCATAACACGGCTCAGTATCTGCCGCTGTGTCTGGAGAGTCTGCTTGCGCAGACCTACCCACACCTGGAAATCATTTGCGTGGATGATGGCTCTACCGATAATTCGTTGGAGATACTTAACGGATACGCTGCCAGAGATTCCCGAATCAAGGTATACCACCAGGAGGCCCAGGGGGTATCCGCCGCGCGAAACACGGCACTGCTGCACTGCACCGGCGAATTTGTGACCAGTCTGGATTCGGATGACTACATAGCCCCAGACACTTACGAAAAAGCAGTTGCCTGCATCACCGACGAAGTAGACTGGGTATCCTACGGCATCCAATTGGTGGATGTGAACGGAAATCCCATACCGGATCATGACGGATATTATGAAACAAAATACGAGGGGGTTCTGAATTTCACGCCGGAGATGACGCACAACATGAATGTGTGCATCTGGGCCAAACTCTGGCGCCGCGCCATCATGGTAGAGCACAATATGCTCTATCCGCACGGCCTGGTGCATGAGGATGATGCCATCTTCTACATGTATGCCCCCTATGTGCGAAAGGCGGCTTTTATCCAGGATATTTGCTACCACTATGTCCAACGCAAGGGCTCCATCATGCACGAAGGACGGAAAAGTATTGCCGATGCCGAACAGTACCTGGGCATTCTTCGTTACGTATATGATTTTCACCATCGTAACGGGTTGAACCCGCTGCACAACAAATACATCATTGCTCAGTTTGAGCGCTCATACCATCTCGTGGAACGATTCTGCCCCACACAACACCGGCAGCAACTTGCCAACATGTTTATGAGGTTTGCACAGGAAACCGGGCTGGCTGCCGCTCACCCGGGGGACTGGCGCATTCGCTGTCTGAATCTGCCGGGGCCTTTCCTTTCCCGCTTTATCCGCCGCCGCTCCCGCAGCACGCAGTACCGCCTGGGTCCGTTGCCGCTGTGCTCCCTGCATTATGCGTCGGATGCAGCCACACCACGCTGGAAGTTTGATTTATGGCATGCCCTGTGTGGGGTCTTGCTGCGTTTCAGCACTTGCCGGAAACAGGCTTCCTGAAGCCTAGCTTGCGAAGAATGGTACAGCCAAACATGCAGGAATGCCGGGCCGCAACCCCATTCCGATACCCCACCATCCACACAGGGAGCCCGAAAAAGCGGTAAACTTCCGCATGCAGATAACGGTCCAGGAATAACCGCCGCCAGCCAGTCATCGGCACCATGCAACGCACACGGTAATCACTTCTCCAAAGTGGCAGTAACTGCAGCTCCTGTAGAAGTTGGTGCCCCCCTCTGCAGGAGTTCACGCTCTGCTTCCGGGGTATGATTGCTGCAATCCCGGTACATTCGAATGACCAAGAGCCTGAACCACGAGGATTGCCTTGGGCTGAGCGCACGCTTCTCATATTCTGCATACACAAAACGGATGACCTGCAGATACCTCTCTATCTTCTGTAGAAGAGCAGCTTCGGTGTTCATGATGGAGCCGCTGCGCTGAACATAGTAATACCCATGCACCGGACTGATTGCTATTGTACTGATGTATGGTAGAGCCAGATAATACAGCGCTTCATTCTCATGCACCAATCCGCAGGGGAAACGCAGTTTTTGTTCAGCCGTAAACATACGACGGCGCCACAGCTTTCCCCAGAAGCAAACTTTGAGTTGCTCTGCCAGTTCCGGCGTTATCTTATAAGTTCCGGCATCTGGCAGCATAAAATATTCCCGCTGAGGCAGGAACATTCCCTCTTCATTCGTTTCCTGTACGCCAACGAAGACCACATCCACACCAGGTGCCGAGCTAGCGAGCGCTCGTTCGAATGCATCTGGTGCCAGATAATCATCTGAATCCTCTCCTGTCACCCATTCACCCGTGGCGTGTTCCAGCGCCGTGTTACGAGCAGCCGAAAGCCCGGCATTCGCTTGGGTGAATACCCTGATTCGGGAGTCCTTTGCCGCATATTCTGCCAATATTTCAGCAGAATGATCCGTGGAGCCATCATTTACACACAGTATCTCCAGATTCGCATATGTCTGGGTACAGATGCTATCCAGACTGTGCGGCAACCAGGCTGCCGTGTTGTATACGGGCACAATGACGCTTATCAACGGCGCACTCATCATCATTTCACAGGGCAGGTGGCAACTACACAGGGAGAATCCGGCCATACCGCATAACGGGGCATGGGAACGCGTGCAACGGGAATACCCAGCACACGGAATTCCTTCACGTAATCAGACTGAGTCACAATGCCGGACCTGAACGAACGCGCCACCTGCACCTGCCGACGTGATACCAGCGGCAGCCCCATAAAGCGGTAGGTCGTTTCCTGTGCACTCATCCGCACGCGCACCAGTCCCCCAAAAAGACAACTCTCCACCACCAGGCGTCGTGTGGCTCAATGCCTCTCTTATGTACTCATATTCCTTCAGCCGCACATTCCGCTTATCCCCTGGCGTATTGATGGAGGACTTCGGGTTATCCGTGCGGTATATATACGCCACCTCGTCTGAAAGCATATAACGTTCTGCGTACGCAGCCGTCAGGAAAAAGAATCCTGTGTCCTGATACGATGCCCCGGGCGACTCATGAAAGCGGATACCATGCTTCTGCAGGAAAGAAAGGCAGTACAGCCCCGTCCAGATATGAGTTCCGAACTCAAGCACCCCTGGCAACTCGTTGCGAGGGCAGAACGTCTCATTCGGGCGCCGCAGTGGAATCACATACTGGAATTTACGTTCTCCTTCCATCTCAAAAAACGAGCAGTACGTGCCACGCACCACATCCAGCTGGTGTTCCTCAGCCAGGGGTAGCAGGGTAGCATAGGCATCCCGGGGCAGGTAATCATTCGGCTTCAGAATGGCCATATATTTCCCGGTGGCGGCATCCATACCGAGGTTCAAGGCCTGGCCATAGCCTCCATTCGGACCATCGAGAATCCGGATACGCGAATCCCGAGCGGCATATTCCTTCAGAATCTCCAGACTGTTATCCGAGGAGCCATCATTTACCGCAATAGCCTCAAAATCTCCACAGGTCTGCGCCAGCAGACTATCCAGCGCCTCGCGCAGTTCAGTATAGCGAATAAAAAAAATCAAGCCAGCTCTGTCGCTGTTATAGGGGCTGTTTCAGATTTGCTGGTGTTTATTTCCGATTTGGCTCGATTCAATGAAATTAAGTCATTGAATGTCAGGCTAAGAATACCTAGCGTCATAAAAATGCATTTAAGTATTTGTTCTCTGTGGGTCACAGAAAATATCTACTTCTTAGACATCCTAACTCTATACCCTCAAGAATGCTCTATTTTACCTATTTTTACCAGCAGATTTGAAACAGGACCTATCCTCACATGTGTCCCAAAGATTTTGTAAGTAATAGAAACATCAATGACATTTTCGAAGAAGCCCCCCTCATCTCGATTGGAATTTGCCGCGCCAACGGTGAGCGAAAATATGAGCCCGTAGGGCGGCATAATCATAGCCCAGCGTGGAGCCGCAACGCGGCGGAACGCTGGGTTTGGAATAAAAAATAACCGGAACCCCGACCAACGTGGAGGGGTGGCAGGGAAGCACTGCTAAAACACTAAGCCTTAGCTTCTGCCACCCACTCTGCTACGCTCCGGGGTTCTGATATGTTCTTCATTTTACCCAGGGTTCCGCTGCTGACGCAGCTCCACCCAGGGCTATTATTGTGTCGCCCTCTCCGAGGGCTCAGAATTCCTCGGGCTTTCAGCCCGGCAAATTCCAATCGGGCAGCTTTC
>JAZRJB010000037.1:0-2657 GCA_045645565.1 Akkermansia sp.
ACCAAGTTCCACCCCGGCAAGGGCGTGGGCATGGGCCGCGATTACACGATTTTCTCCCTGGTTGATGGTCGCGTGTTCTTCGATCGCGAAGGCCGCCGCGTCAACGTTGCTCCCGAGGCTTAAGTTTTAAGCATCCGAAGCAAATTAAGGAAAGCCCCTGTCACCAATGTGGTGACGGGGCTTTTTTTCGTTGCACGAGCGCTTGAAATAGGGTAGAATGCGGTCGCGATGCTCAGGAGTAAGCTCTATACAAATCTGTTGATTCTGGCGATGGTGTGTTGTACCCCTGCCGTTATGGGGCAGGAGGCAGTTGTGCCATACATCGAGGATATACCGGATGATGAGTTGGCGGAAGAGATTGTGGAGACGGTGAAACTGGGTGGTGAGGATGCTGCGCCATCCATTCAGGAAGGTGTGGAACAGGCAGATAGTTATGAGAAGACGGTGGATCCGGATTCCCCTGTGAATGTGGAGACCGGTGTTACGGAGGAGGCAGGCGTGGATTCGTTGAAGAGCGGCGAAGGCAGTGCCAGCGATGCAGGTCCGGACCCTTCCCGTATATCGTATGCCGTGAATCGGAGAAATGCCCGCACGATGTCGATGACCGTGCCTGGTCCCCGTGGTATCATTTCAGACCGCAACGGGCAGGTGATGGCATGTTCTGAGGTGGCATACCAGCCTTCTATCAAGTTCGGCCAGCTGAAGGATGAAAGTGAGGAAAATATCCTCAAGATTGCGCGTTCGGTCATTGCAACGTATGAGTCAAAAGGACTTAAGATGTACGAGAAGAGTGATGCTCAGTTGCTGGATCACTACCGGCATCGTCGTTGGCTGCCTTTGCCGGTGGGACCAACTGTGCGCTTACGGGAGCTGGAGGAAAAGAAAATCCAGACGGAAGATGTGGGGCATTGCCACTTGATTCCGCTGTATATCCGTAACTATCCGCACCAGACCTCTGCCTGCCATATCCTGGGATACACGGGTGTGAAGTCCAAATTGCCTACCGGTCCCATTAACCACAACGACCCGCTTTTTGAACCGCAGGAGGGGCGTTCCGGTCTGGAGAAACAGTTTAACAAGCAGCTTACCGGGCGTCCCGGCATCTGGCGCTACATGTATGATGAACATGGTAACCAGATTATGGATAAGCTGCAAAGCAAGCCTAAGCCCGGTGGTACCATCGTCACCACCCTGAACCTGGAGTGGCAGAAAGCCGCTGAGCAGGCTCTGCGTGATAATACCCTGGGGCGTGGTGCGTTCGTGATGATTGATGTGCATACCGGGGAGGTATTGGTGCTGGCATCGGCGCCGAATTTTGACCCCAACACATTCATTCCTGCCATTTCGCAGGCAGATTATGATGCCTTGCGCCAGGATCCCAACACGCCGCTGGTATCACGTGCCTTTGCCGGTGTGTACCCGCCGGCGTCAACATTCAAGACGATTACAGTGGCAGCAGCGTTGCGCCATAATGTCATTACGGAAGGTACGTATGTGAACTGCCCGTACAGCATTCGCATTGGTAACCATGATTTCAAGAATCATAACAAGTTCTCAGGTTCAATCAACTGCGTGACGGCTCTGGTGCTTTCCAATAACCCGTTCATGTACCAGATTGCGGCAACCCGGAATCCGCAAATCGGGGCGGCTCGTCTGTGTGAGGTTGCGCGGCGATTCGGCTACGGTTCTACGACCGGGCTTCCGCTGCCGGATAAGGCGGGTAACGTGCCGGATACCGCATGGATGAACCGTAACTATGGTCGTGGATTCCTGCCTGGTGATGCAGCCAACATGTCGATTGGGCAGGGGGCTTTGCTGGCAACTCCGCTGCAGGTTGCCCATGGTGTTGCGGGTATTGCAAATGGTTCCTACCTGCCTAAGCTGCACTTGATTCGCCAGGTGCTGGATAAGGATGGCAACGTGGTGTATCAGTTCAATCCGTCTGCCCAGGGGAATCTGCAGGATATGAGCTCGGCGCTTGCCGTGGTGCGCAAGGGTATGAAGGCCGTGGTGAACGGAGGTACTGGTCGTCGCGCTGCGCTGAGCTTTGTTTCCAATGCCGGTAAGACCGGTACGGCCCAGTGGGGGCGCCCGACCGATGATTGCCGACTGGCGTGGTTTACTGGTTTCCTGCCGGCGGATAATCCTCGTTATTCGTATGTTGCGTTGTATGAAGGTAAGCCGCACCAGCGCATTTCCGGTGGTCACATGGCGGCAATGGTGGTGAAGAGCTTCTTTGAAAGTATCCGCCCTAGTCTGGAAGAGGCTCTGGCGGCGCCTCATCGGCGTGTCAATGTTTCGGATGCGCAAGCTCCGGAGGAGGAGACCGCTACACCTGCCACCACGGAGGCTAAGTCACCCGAAGCAGCTGCTGCTCAGCGCGAGGCTGAGGAATCTGCCCGCCGCCAGGATGAGGAAAAGCGCCGGTCCCTGAACGATTGGGCTGATGGGCGGTCTCGAAATTGAGCAAATGGTCACACGTGTCCCAAAGTTTGAGTACGGAGCTCGATAAATTGGACTTTGGCGAGCCAACGGCGAGCGGAAACTTGAGCCCGCAAGGGCGACAGAATCATAGCCCAGCGTGGAGCCGCCACGCGGCGGAACGCTGGGTTTGGAATAAAACATAACCGGAACCCCGACCAACGTGGAGGGGTGGC
>JAZRJB010000038.1:0-49474 GCA_045645565.1 Akkermansia sp.
TGTTTTATTCCAAACCCAGCGTTCCGCCGCGTGGCGGCTCCACGCTGGGCTATGATTCTGTCGCCCTTGCGGGCTCAAGTTTCCGCTCGCCTGCGGCTCGCCAAATTCCAATTTATCGGGCAGCTTTCTCAAACTTTGGGACACATGTGGGCTCGAATCTCATAGCAGATTTTCATATCCTAGGCAACAAACCATTTCTAATTTTCTCAATATCCCATCATGCTCGAGTAGAAAGCAACTCGCCTGAATCATCACGGAGTCCCCAGGCGACCAGAGCCTCCTTCAGTGAGGGGTACTCCTCATAACCCACATTCACTCCCTTGGGAGTGCGCACGCGACGAACCTCAGAAATACTGAAGCGCTCTCCCGATTCATTTACATATACTCCTTCAGGATCTGTTATTTTCAAGTAATACATAAACCTAAATCTCTGTTAAAGTTAAAGAATCAGTACTCCAAAGTGCAGACAAACCACCGGGGGTCCGCATAGCGAACACAACCCAGCTTATCCCCGTTCGCGCATTCCAATACGCCATGTAGCTGAACTGGCGTATCTGTCCAGTGCGCACAAAACGGTTTCGAGTCCAATCCTCCGCAAGAGAAAACGAGTCAGTCATAGAAGCCAATGGGGTGGAATCAAGCGTCCAGGTACAGGAATTGCGCTCAGCCAGCACTTCGCACCACCCGGAGAACAATGGTATATTCGTTGTCTGATTGCCGTATTGCAAACTTACACTCGCAGTATAGGTGGTGAAATAAACTCCAGACATAAGCCATGTATTGGTAGATGTCTGAGCATTAGCAAAACCATAGGGGAGTGTACCACTTACTATATCAGCTGGAGGATTCAGCAAATCCACATAAACCCTGGCCATGTACACATCATTCTGTGAATCGCCACCTGGAAACGGATGCCGTTCCAATATAGCAATTTCAGAACTGGTAATATCCACCATTGCAGCAGGCCAGTATGACTCCAACGTGAGGCCTCCACTATTCTGCGCAAAGCAGCCGCCCATCGCACATATACCAAAAGCAATCATTGTGGCATGGAATAAGCAAGATTAGCAAGAATGGTAGAGGCATCTATCTGCTGCAGGGCAATCACATAAGTATACTTCTCTCCCATGAAAGGCTGACCATACAGCCATGACACCCCCGCCAGAGCCACCGGCACCGCAGTTTTCAGGTAACAGGTCATCACCTCGTTTTTCCAAGCGGCTGGTTGCACGGCAATGTTACTCTGCGCGGTGTTATCGAACCAGGTGGCATGGCGGATTACCAGGCTGCTGGAAGCCAGCGGCTGCACCGGTTCGCCAGTGGCTGAGAGTGCGGGGGATGCGGGGCTGCTCACCTGCACGGTTTTTCCGCTTGTCGGCAGCATGCGTGCCAGGTCTGACGAAAGGACCACAGCAGCGCCATCGGCGGTGAATTCGGCGGGAGCCCCGGCTTCTACACTGCAAATGAGAGTGCCATCTGCACGAGAAACGGTACAGGGCTCAGGGGATGTAATTTCATACCTCCAATGGAGGGTAGTGGATAATATCTGGGACATAGTTGGGTATCGTTAATGTGAAAAGAGCTGGTGTTGCACCTGCACTCTCACCCCTCGGTCATGAGAGTGCAGGTGCTTCATTCTTCGAGCCATTCATATACAACAGGTCGGATACCGAGGGCACCCTGCGACAGGGTGTATCCGATACGCAGTTTAGCAGGATTTCCGGTTCTCGCAACAAAAACCTGAGGGTAGGAACTGCGTACCGGGCGGAAGGCAGTTCCTGCCCCACCACGAAACCAGCAGCAAGAGAAATCACACCTAACAAGCTGACGATCTTACAAATACAAGGTAGAAAACTGGCTAATCAATTCCAGCCAGGGCATCCGCAAGCGGATAAGGAATTATTCTCCCCGACCGAGGGAGAACACCCCGTGATTATGAGGTAGGAGCGCTGCCGTTTTTCAACCAGGCGCAGAAATTCTGTGCCCATTTAAGGGAAATACCGGGGAGTTCAGCAAGTTCCTCAGGGCTGCGGGAGCGGATACCCGGCACGGTGTGAAAGCGGGCCAGCAGAAGCTCCTTGCGGCGCGGGGTCATAGAGGGGTAGGCATCAAGCTTGCTTTCGCGCACGCGCTTGCGCACCAGCAGCTCATTGTAATTATTGGCAAAGCGGTGGGCTTCATCTCTAAGGCGCTGAAGGAGGCGGAGAGCCCCGCTCTCATGGCTGAGCACCAGCGGCTCGCTCTGCCCGGGGAGGTAAAGTTCCTCATCGCGCTTAGCCAGGCCTACAACAGGCATATTCTGCAGGCCAATTTCAGCCAGCACCTGCACCGCAATAGCCAGCTGCCCCTTGCCACCGTCCACCACCACCAGATCCGGCACCTTGATGGGGGCTTTTCCAGCAGCGCTCAATTCCTTGAGCCAGGCATACAGGTCCACGCCATCAGGTCGGGCAAAAAGAGCGCTGCTCTCATTCACAATGCGGGAATAACGGCGGCGCACCACCTCCAGCATGGAGGCAAAGTCATTCTGTCCATCTACGCCCTTAATGCGGTAACGGCGGTAAGCGGCGTTATCCGGGCGCCCCTGGGTGAAACGCACCATACTGGCCACAATATGGTTGCTGGAAAGGTTCGAGATATCAAAACACTCCATCACCACCGGGGGCTGAGGCATACCCAGGGCTGCCGCCAGCTCTGCGAGGTCGCGGTCGGGGTCTACCGTGCCAGGCAGGTCGGGAGCGCGGCGGGCAAAGCGGCGGGCAGGTTCCAGGGTTTTGATGATATTTTCACGAATATCACGCAAACGAGCAGCCTGCTCAAAATCCAGCGCATCGGCAGCTGCCATCATTTCCTGGGTAAGCGCATCCAGGTGCGCCTGGCGTCCGCGGCCCTCCAGCAGCCCGAGAGCAGCCTCGAACTGCGCCCGATAATCCTCCGGCGAAATGCGTCCCACACAGGGTGCTGAGCAGTGCCGGATTTCATCATCATGGCAGTGGCGGTACTGCTCCTCTCCCGGGTGGCGGCAGGTGCAGGTGCGCAGGCGGAAGCGGTGATTCAGCCACTCCACCGTCTCTTTAAGCGCTGTGGCATGCACAAAGGGACCGATATAGCGGGCGCCATCATCCTTTCTCAAGCGCACCAGGGAAAAACGCGGAAATTCCTCCTGCCGGCTGGCCCGCAGCAGGTAATAGCGCTTATCATCACGCAGCTGCACGTTGTAATGCGGGCGGTATTCCTTAATAAGCTTCTGCTCCAGGATGAGCGATTCCTGCTCATTGCGCACCTCGTAATAATCAAAATCAACAATGGAGGCAATGAGTGCGCGGGTCTTGCCATTCTCCAGCGTGGCGCGGGAGGGCGAAAAATAATTAGCCAGGCGGCGGTGCAGATCCTTTGCCTTGCCTACATAGATGACACCCCCGCCCTCCCCCTTCATGAGATACACACCGGGGCAGTGCGGCGTAAGGCGCCATTTTTCCTTGAGGTTCACCCTCGCCATGCCCGCATCTTAGCAAAGCGCGTCGGGAAAATCAACCCTATTCCATGCGGCGGCGCCCACACATTACCCGCACCGTTTTTGCCACCTGCCCCGAAATGGTGATTGAAGAGAGCCAAAAAGAAAGGCTCCTGAAGGAGCCTTTCTTCACGTTAATAACCTGGCCACATGGAGCTGGCGTTCATCGGGATTTCATCCCCCGGCTTGAGCTTGCTCCAATCGAACTCAGTGCGCCAGCGGTAGCGGTTGCCATTAGCCTGCACCAGGAGCAGGTCCAGAGCCTGTTCTCCCTTGCTGGTCATTCTGAGAGCCGCGAGTTCCTTCAGCGGTATGCTGAGCGTGAACGTGTCACCTTGTTTCCGGGCGCAGAACGCCACGGCCTCGTAATCTTGGTTCACCTGGTAGGGCGGGTCCTGCAGCAGAGCGTTGACATGGGCGCAGTTCCTGCAAGTAATGGTGAGCTGGAGGGTATCATTCACCCACTTCAGGCTGGAAGCCGTTACCTCCGGGGCGGCGCAGTCTGCGTAGAACTCGGTCTTGTCGCATGCAGGCGCGAAAACCTGGCAGCGATCCAGCAGACGGGCAGAATTCAGCGTAAGATAAGTGGGAGTCATGCCGAAGGTGTAGTTACCTGCGCCCATGAGCGGGGTGCCCATGGCGGCTTTCTCGCTCACGGTGCCGTCATTGTGAGGCAGGTTCAGCCCGTGCCCCAGCTCGTGAGCCAGACCACCCAGCCATTTGGTAAGCAGGCGCCCCTCGTGAGTCTTCTGCCCCAGGTGGCGCAGGTCAAAGTGGGCGTAATCCAAGGCAAAGCAGTTGCGCCCGAGCCCGTAAAACGGCACGCCACCCGGGTTCATATCGTTGTATTCATCGTTATGGAAGGTGGGCATGATAACCAGAATATGCCCGCTGCGAAGTGCTTCAGGGGTGGCTTTGGCGTATTCGTAAATATCCTCCAGGCATTTGCCGTGTCCCGTGCCGTAGGCGTATGCCGAGGCAGGATGCTTGCCGCGCACGACATGGAGCTTCACATTGCCATTTTCAAGACGTTCCAGCCCGAATGAGCGATTGGGGAAACCATTGCGGGTCATTTCTTTGGCGTAAAACTGCTGTACGTACAGCATCAGTTCACTCAGGCGCCGTTCGTAATCTGCCACTGGCTCATAATCATTACCCAGGAAATAGACAATGTTGAGGGGGTGTGCTGTCGGAAGCACCTCCACCTCCTCGTTCAGTAGTTCCTTTGCCCGGTCAGAGAAGTGGGCGGGTACAGCCGCCGTGGCAAATGAGCCCAGCATCGCTGCAGCAGCAATCAGAGTGGTCGCTTTCATGCCCGGTATTCTAACAGATTTCTGAATCCGGAGCAAGAAAAAGTGCGTATACCGCTGAATGCAAAAGGACAGGTTTACTTATTCATCAGCTTTTTCAAATCCTGAATCAGCGCATCAGTCATGATATTGCCGCCGTGGGAATTCAGGTGAACAGGGTCTCTGAATACCTCTTTTCTGTGGCTGAGCAAGGGGCTGTAATTCAGAAAATCGATATGCGGGCTGCTGTCCGCCAATTGCTGGTAATAGGCTACCATCTGTTCGTACGCCTCCGGGTTTGCTTTCTGGTATGCCTCAATGACAGGAGGCATGACCAGCACCACATGGCACCCGCTCTCCTCCAGCAGCTGAAGTGTTTTCAGGAATACCGCAACCGTTTCCTCCGGCATATAGACGCCCCAGTGCGGGACTTCTCTCCAGCGTTCATCCGCCAGCGTACCATCGTCCAGGCTCTTCCAGTATCCTACCCAGCCGCGCAGCGAGCGGTAAATCATATTTTCCGTGAACCGGGTGCTGCGAATGTATTTATGCAGCGGATAATCATACCACGAGCCTGCCTTTTCCCGGATGAGGAGGTCCATGGAGGGCGAATCCATGAACGGGTAGAATAACTTGTATGAATTAAAACTCAGATCCCCTTCCTGGAACATGAAGAGGTCAACTCCATACAGAACAAATGGAACGGAAGCATCTTTCTGGGAATCCAGGAAATGCTGCACCATGGAATAGCGGTCGCGCACCATGACTCCTTCCCGGCAGTATTTGGAAACCTTGCAGTTCAGCTCATGTTCCAGGGCTTCCTTGTGGCATGATTTCATCAGGAATGAATGCCCGATGAGCAGGATATCTGCCTCCTGGTCCAGCCCGTAGTAGCGCTCCAACCCGCGTTGAATGAAGGCAGCCGCCCCCCAATCCAGCGCAAACCAGACCATCAGGAATACCACAAGCTTGACCACTGCTTTCTTCATATATTCAGAACTTGAAATAGACAAACTGCTCTGCGTTAACGGCAAAAAGGGAAATGAACACCAGCAGAACGGCAAACCCCAGAACCTGGCATAACCAGTGCTTGGGCAGCAGGTTCCGGTATAACAGCAGCTCTGTTACCACAAATACAAATAGCAGTGCCAAGGTGAACGCCGCTACGGGGCGCAGCTTCATCCCCTGTTCAATGGGGAACCAGGGGCCGGTGAAGATGCGGCTTATCATCTGCAGCGCCTGTGCGGAATCCTCAATGCGGAAGAACATCCACGCCAGGGTGACTGCCGCAAAGACGACAAGGCGGTAAATTCCCCATTTATCCTTCAGCCCGAGCCATTGCTCTGCCAGATACAGCACCCCATGAATACTGCCCCAGATGATAAAGGACCACGTTGCGCCGTGCCACACGCCGCTGAGCAGAAACACGGTCAGGATGTTCAGCCCCCAGCGCCAGCGCGAAACGCGGTTCCCGCCCAAGGATAAATACACGTATTCGGTAAACCAGCTCGTGAGCGAAATATGCCACCGGCGCCAGAAGTCCTTGATGCTGGAGGCAAAGTACGGGAAGCGAAAGTTTTCCGTCAGCCTTATGCCCAGCATGCGTCCCACACCCAGCGCCATGGAGGCATAACCGCTGAAATCACAGTATATCTGGAAACTGTACAACACTGCCGCCACGGCAATGGTGCCACCTGTTCGGTCTGCTCCGCCGGCATAAATGGAATCAACCCACTCTGCCAGACGGTCTGCTATGACGATTTTCTTGAACAAGCCCCAGGCGAAGTACTGAGCCCCGGTAGTCAGGTTTGCCCAGCTGAGGGGGAACTTCTGCTGAAGCTGCGGAATCAGATGGCGCGCGCGCTCAATCGGTCCGGATAGCAAGGTGGGAAAAAACGCAACAAAAAGCCCTACATTCAGCAGACTGAAGGGCTGCGTCATCACACCGCGGTACATATCCAGCGTGTAGCTCAACGCCTGCAGGGTGAAGAAGGATAAGCCCACCGGCAACCACAGGGAATCCGTATACGCCGGACCATATTTGAGAACCACCAGTGGCAGTAGAGATAACGCCACCACCCCACCGACAACCATTTTGCGTTTATTTCCGCCAGCCAGCAGGAGCCCGCCCAGGTAGTTCACCAGGGTGACATACACAAGCAGCATCGGGTAATACGGGTGCAGATTTGCGTAAAAACCGTAGGACGTCACCAACAGCAGCAGGTTGCGGCTCCGCAGGCATTGCATGGCATTCAGGGCATGCGTTGCAACCAGAATGGCTACCAGAAACAAAATAAACTCTGGTGTGTGAAAAAGCATCTTATATTACCTAATCCCGCAAATCTGCTGCATTTTAATCTCTTTACCACTGCATGTCAAGCAAATGTGGCCCTCTCTTATGAGCCGGATGAGGCATACAGAAACAGCCGCGTTTAACCAGCATCATAAAGGCTGAGGTTCAACGCAAGAACCTCAGCCAGAAAAAAAGATCAGGAGAAGAACAAGGGCTTACGCAGCCTTGATAGCGGCGATAATCTTATCCTTGGTGGTCATACCGGTAATGGTGTTCACAACCTCACCACCCTTGAAAATGATGAAAGTGGGCAGAGAACGCACACCATAACGCACGGCAATGGCCTGGCCAGCAGGCTGGCCAGCATCCACCTTAACCACCTTGGCTTCTGCACCCAGGGCGGTGGCAGCCTGCTCCACAGCGGGCATCATCATCTTGCAAGTGCCGCACCAGGTGGCCCAGAAATCCACCAGGACGGGAACGGGGGAATTGAGGACCTCTGCCTCAAACGTACTCTCTGTTACTTCTTTGAGTGCCATAATGACTTATGTATTTATTTTTTGGGGTAAAAAGCACCGCCAGGGGCTTGCGCCACCGGCGGTGCTGCTTGTTTAGATATTCATGCGGTGGCAGTTGCGTTACATGCAGGCTCTGAGCCGTGCCACCAGATTTTCCTTGGAAGTAGCGCCCACCACGGTATCCACCAGCTCCCCGCCGCGGAAAAACATAAGCGTGGGGATGGAGCGGATGTTGTAGCGCGCGCAGAGCTCCTGGGTTGAATCATCATCCACATTCACCTTGCAGACCTTGGCCTGCCCAGCGAGTTCAACTGCAATCTGATCCACGATGGGAGAAATCATCTTGCAGGGACCACACCAGGGAGCCCAGAAATCCACCAGAACAGGAACGGGGCTTTCCATAACCTCCGTTGCAAAATCTTGGTCTGTGATTTGTAATGCCATGGTGTGGGATGAGATGCAGCCAGAGCCGCTTCCGTTGAAAAATTATTCCTCTTCTTCGTCGGTGGCTTCTTCCTCTTCGCTACCAGCATCAGAGGATTCCTCCTCTGCGTCAGCTTCTTCATCAGCAGCCACGTCAGCGGAATCGCCACCTTCAGCAGGCCAGCCGAAGGTAGGCTCGGTCACACGACCGAATGTGGTATCGATGGAATACTGCTGGAAGCACAGGAACAGCATGGCCAGCAGGGCAATCACGGCAACCACCAGAACAGTGGGGTGAGTGGGAGTCTTCGGCTCCTCTTCCTCGATGATTTCGGCTACCTTCTTCTTGGAAGCAGCCTTGGCACCGGGCTTGGCGGCACCAGCCTTGGCAGAAGCCTTGGCGCCGGGCTTGACAGGCTTGGTTGCCTTTGGCATCGGAGCTGTTGCCGTGGGAACGGAAGCAGTCGGAGCTGCCGCGGGTGCTGCCGGCTTCACGGGAGCAGATGCAGGAATGGGGGCCGTTGCCATGGGGGCTGCCGGAGCCTTAGGCGCAACAGGTGCCGTAGGAGCGGCAGGTGCAACCGGAGCGGCGGGAGCCACTGGTGCCATGGGAGCCGTCGGAGCTGCCGGGGCCACAGGAGCGGCGGGAGCAGCAGGACGGGCAGGAACAGGAATGGGCATGGTGGGAGCCATGCGCGGTGCCGTGGGCGGAACCGGGGCTGCCGGAGCCACTGGTGCAGCAGGACGCGGCGGCATGGGAGCCGTCGGGGCACCAGGAGCAACAGGACGCGGGGGCATGGGAGCCGTCGGGGTAGCCGCGGGACGCGGAGCCGAAGGAGGAACGGGACGGGGTGCCGTGGGAGGAACCGGGCGCGGAGGAGTCGGAGGAAGAGGAGGTGTGCTCATAACGTCAGTAAAGTCTGGTGCCGCCAAAGCGGATTTCTTTTTATATTGCATTTTTTTTCTGCTTTTGCAAGCGGAAAACACTCATGTATGGTATTTTTTTGTTTTTCCTATCAGGATTTGCCCTATTCACGACTCAAGGGCGAGCTTTCTCCCCCAAGGCTTGATACAGGGCAGGCTGACCGCCGGGCTCCATGGGGGCTTTCCAGGAATCATCCGGTTCGGTGCCGATGAGCCTCAGCAACCGTACATCAGACCAGCAGGATGAGATGAAACGTTGCATATTGGGTTTAATGCCACCATGCTTCTTCCATGGTTGTTCTCCCTGGCGATGCACCACGTTAAAATTGATTTTATTACGCTCATTCATACGAAGACCGTACAGCAACATCGAAAGCGCGGTTGATTGGTTACCCTGCTGCAATTCCTGGCGACCACGGAGCAGGAGGTTATACGCATAATACGCCGGCCAGTTGTTCTGCAATGTACGATGCATGCCCCCCACGGGATAGCAGCGGCGCATCAGCAGCTCTGACTCTGCGTATTTTCCCTGGGCTCCCAGGGTATCCACCAGCATTGTCACGGTATACAACTGCCCGGGATTATGAGTGTGCGCAAGTTTCAGCAGTTGTTCCTTTCTGGCAAAATCATTGTACCGGGGTGGTGGCAGCATGACGTATGTATCCATGAGAGCCGGGCTGGGATACTGAGGAAGCAATCGGGCAATAAATTCGCGCCGGGCATCACCACTGGGGTCAGCCCCGGGGCGGGACAGTTCATTATATTCCCACTGGGCCGACCATGCCGGATACAACCGCGCGCTCATCATGATATTTTCCACCAGCAGGCCAACAGCAACCACCAGCAGAAGCGCCTTTCCCGGCCATTTCTGAGCCCGGACTTGCGCCAGAGGAGCCTGCCCGGAACGCCACTTCCGCCCGCTGAACCAGGAATCTGCATGATGCGTAAAGGGAGAAGCCAGCACACCGCAGGCAAAGGAGCTGAATGATACCAGTGAAAATGAATGCCAGGGGAAATCAGACACGGCATAAACGGCAATCCCCAGTATGCTCACCAGAGCAAGAACTGTCAGCACCCGCCGGTCTTTCTCCGTGTATTCCGACATGATACAGCGCAACCCACGCACAACATGCAGCACAATACCAGCCACGACCGCCAGTACGCCAACAGGACCGTAATCAACCCACAGCTGAAGATACTCGTTGTGTACATAGTTCGGATGCTGCCACTCACTGTAAAAGGGCAGCAGTTCCCACTGGGCAACATTGGCACCACACCCCCAGAGAGGCACAGACGGCAGCACCTCACACGCCGCCCCCCAGATGCTGTAACGCAGGTGTGAATCCACGTTACTGATGGCAGCCATCAGTTTATTCCCAAACAGAAGTTCATAGGCACCAACACCTCCCAGCACCATCAGCAGAACGCCACAGCTGATGACCCCCACGCTGATTTTCTTGCCGGAACACACCCTGAGTACAGCCCATACCCCCCACAACAGTAATAGAGCCAGCGGTAACACAAGGTACACCGCCCGAGTGCCACACATGAATGACACCCCAACAGCCGCAACCGCCAGAAGAAGCAGCAAGACCCGGCTCACGCCGCGCTGGCACCATACAGCCCACGCTGCCAGAACACACCCACCCAGGCTCAGAAAGACACCGGCAAAATTCTTATACACAAACAGTGTGCATGGTATATGATTTTCCCCCGCAGGAGTATACCGCGCACGCCCCGTCCACTCCAGGGCAAACTCCGGTTGGCGGGTTATGTAAAATGCCACCAGGTTCAGGACTAACGCAGCAGCCAGCACCATGAAAACTGCATGATAGCGCCGATTCTGCGCCACATACACACCTGCGACATAGTAAATAATCCCCCCCATGATGAGAACCTGCTCACACCATGAATCCACCACAGCATAGCTACAGATACACCGCACCAGAAAATACCCACCCAGAGCCAGGCTCACCCAGCCGGTCAGACTCATCCTCACCAGCCGGCGACCACACAACACCGCTGCCGCCACCAGCAACAGCACACACGCCAGTGCAATACATGCAGAAAACGAACTGAATGCGTTCGAATCCACCGCAGTCATTGCAACAATCCATAACACCGCCAGAAGCCACCCGGACAAGCGACCGGGCAAACTTTCCGTCAAACGCGCAGATGGTGTCTCTTCAGCCATGCGCGGCATCATACCAGATACCGGTAATACAAGCAAGACTGCTGCCGAAAAAACTTGACACCCAGCCGAAAGTGTGACAGATTCCATGCCAGATATGAAACTGGCACTCGTGCTTACAGACCAGAGTTTTACCGCAACCAAATCCGTGGGTATCTTCAACGTGTCCATGGGACTGGCGCGCGGGCTTATGGAATGCCCCGGAGTCACGGAGCTTCACATACTGGGCAATGAGGAATGCGCCGGGCATTTCAGCAATCTTCCCCCGCATGTTCACCTGCACCTGGCAGACCGACCGGTCCCCCGCAGATTCGAACGCGTCTGGTGGGACCAGATGGGCGTCTGCGCCGCCATCCGCCGCATCAATCCGGATTGGGCCATCCTGCCCAAAGGATTTCCTCCGTTCTTCCCCATGCTCGGGCGCACGAAGCTGGCTTGCTACCTGCACGATGTCAACTGGGAATACTACGAAAAAACAGCCGGAGAAGGAGATTCCCCCTTCCCTCGGCATGAACTGCTGTATTTCCGCACCCTGGGGCTGCGCTGCCTGAAGGTGGCAGACCTTGTGCTGACCTCCACCCTTTTCAACAAAAGCCGGTACGAGCATTACCGCCCCAGCTGCCGCACAGCCGTGGTTGGCATCGGATTCGATGATACCCCGCGAGCCTACACCCCGGCTGCCGGGAAAGACCTGCTTTTCTACGCCTCCCCCTTCCCGCATAAGCTCACGCCGCTTGGCATCAGCCGGGTAGAAGCCTGGCTCAAGCAACGCCCGGATGCCGAAGGAATCCGGGTGCACCTCATCGGGCGACTGCCGCAGAACACCAGTCTGCCCAGCTCGCACTGGATTCAGCACGGCCGCCTGCCGAACGATGAGCTGCAGCACATCCTTCACCACGAAAGCCGCTGCGCCATCTACTTTTCCGACTACGAAGGATTCGGCATGCCCCCGGTGGAATGCCTGCGCGCCGGCGTACCCTGCATCGCCAGTGCCCTGCCCCCCATCTGCGAGAACATCCCGGAGCGGTTCACCTTTGATAATGCAGATGAGGCCGATTTCATCCGCACGCTGAATGCCGCCTATGATGCCCCGGACATGACTAACCTGCCCCAGTATCCTGACTGGCAGAAAGTTGCCAGCCGCTGCGTCACCGCCATGCAGCAGGTATAAGCCGCATTCTCAGGAAAAGATACGCCTTCAGGCAGCGCCACACTTGTGGCAATGCTTTCGCCAGCCTGCACCTTCTCTGCCGGTGTTTACAGTACGAAAAAGGACAAGCTTTGCAGCTTGTCCTTTTCAAAAACTTTTCCCGAACAATGGGATTTAGGCCTCAACAGCGGGGGTCACGGCAGCAGCCGGAATCTCCTCCTTGTTCGTGAAGTGCCACTTCACCTTGTTGCGCTTGCTGGCGGAGCGGGCCTTGCGGCGCTTCTCATCCATGGGGCTTTCAAAAGCGCGACGGCGGCGCATTTCCTCGAGGATACCCTCGGTGTCGAGCTTCGTCTTGAGGCGCTTCAGAGCGCGATCGATCGGTTCTCCTTTACGTACAGATACGGAACGCATGATTTTTCTTTCGTTGTTGATGAATTGTCCGGGAACGGGCAGGCAAGATACAGCAATTGCACGTTCATGTCAAGTTTTTTGTCACAGTTTTATAAAAATTCATTCTCAATTCCGCTTCCGGATGCCATTTTTACCGGCTGTGCAGGAAATTGACAACCAAGTTCCAATCATGAGACAAGAAGCACACACTCAGGGCTTGCATTGATGAGAATGAACGTGTACAATGCGAGCGTGTCTGCGCCCCATCATCCGCCCATGTGCGATTTTGCCGAACGCCCGTTCATCCTCTTCTGGGAAGTAACACGTGCGTGTGCCCTTGCCTGCCAGCATTGTCGCGCCATTGCGCAACCACAAGCGCACCCGCAGGAATTGACCCACGAGGAAGCCCTGGCACTTGTGGACCAAATTGCAGAACTGGCGCCCCCCATGCTGGTACTCACCGGGGGCGACCCGATGATGCGCCGGGATATTTTTGACATCATCCAACGCGCCGCCAGCAAAGGATTGCGCGTGGCGCTCAGCCCAGCTGCCACGAACAGGCTCATCAATACAGACTTCCACAAGCTCCGCTCTGCCGGCGTGGTAAGCATGAGCCTGAGCCTGGATGGCGCCTGCCAGGAGACACACGATGCTTTCCGCCGCGTGCCGCATACGTTTGAACGCACCCTCCAGGCCGCCCGCATGGCAAAGGAAGCCGGCATCCAGCTGCAGATCAACACCACCATTTCCCGCACAACCCTTCCTGAACTGGAAGGCTTTGTGCAGCTGCTCAAGGAAATTCAGCCGGATGTATGGAGTGTCTTCCTGCTGGTACCCACCGGTAGAGCCACGCTGAACGAATTGCCTGAAGCCCATGAACTGGAGGCACTCTGGCAGCGACTGCTGGAACTGCGGCAGGAGCTTCCGTTTGCCATCAAGACAACCGAGGGGCACCACTACCGCCGCGCCATGATGCAAGCCGCCCGCTCTGCCGGGGCACCTGCACCGCGGCACATGGTACCCACGCGTGATGGCAAAGGCGTTGTCTTCATTTCCCATGTCGGGGAGATTCAGCCCAGCGGCTTCCTTCCCATAACAGCCGGCAATGTGCGGACCGGCGACCTCGGCAGCATTTACCGCGAACACCCCCTCTTTGTGCAACTGAGGGATGACAACGCCCTTGGTGGCAAATGCGGCAGCTGCGAATACCGCCGTCTGTGCGGTGGCTCCCGCGCCCGCGCCTACGGCATGACCGGCGACATGATGGCCGCTGAACCACTTTGCAACTATATTCCCACCGCCCTGCGCGGTGATTCTCCAATGCCATGATCAACATCACCAAACTCTGGACGGGAGCCGCCCAGCCGGCAGACCACATCCGCTACGGCCAGGGGCACGGCTGCAACCTGCCCAACAGCAGCACTGCTGCCTGCATGCCCGCATCATCCCGCGTGCGCAAACCCATCGTTGTGTGGAACATCACCCGCACCTGCAACCTGCGCTGCGTTCATTGCTACGCAGATTCCCACGCCGAGCGCTACCCCGGGGAGCTGGACTGGGACCAGTGCTGCCAGGTGATTGATGACCTGGCAGAATACAAGGTGAACGCCCTGCTGCTTTCCGGCGGTGAGCCCCTGCTGCACCCCCGCCTGCCTGATTTGCTCAAACGCGCCACTGATAAGGGGCTTAAGGTCACCATCTCCACCAACGGCACGCGCATCACTCCGGAATTCGCCCGCATGTTCAAGGAACTCGGGGTGGCCTATGTCGGCATTTCCCTAGATGGCATCGGCGCGGTCCATGACCAGTTCCGTGGCGTGAAAGGCGCGTTCGATGGCGCCATTCGCGGGTTCAAGCTCTGTGAGGAAGTCGGTCAGAAAACCGGGCTCCGCCTCACCCTTACCCGCAATAACGTGCAGAGCATGGAGCAAATCCTCAACTTCATTGAGCAGGAGGGCATCCAGCGGGTCTGCTTCTACCACCTGGTTCCCACTGGGCGCGGTGTTGATGTTGCCAGCCTCAAGCCCGAGGAAGCCCGGGCAGCCCTGGATATGCTCATTGCCCGGGCTGAAGCCTGGCACGCAGCCGGGCAGACCCGTGAACTACTCACCGTCACCCAGCCGGCAGATGGTGTTTACCTGCTGCTGCGCCAGTTGCGCGAAGGTCACCCCCTGGCAAAAGAAACGCTGAAACTCCTGACCTGGAACGGCGGCGGCGCCAACAGCTCCGGCCGGGGTATTGCCAACATTGATACGCAAGGCAATATCCACCCTGACCAGTTCTGGCAAGGAATCACCCTCGGCAATGTCAAAACCCAGAAATTCTCAGACGTGTGGGAAGCCGCTCAGGAACCCTCTGCCAAAGTACTGCAGGAACTGCGCGGCAGCGACAACCCGCAGGAACGGCAGAAAAAACTCAGCGGGCGCTGCGCTACCTGCAAACACTTCGCCCTTTGCGGCGGCGGGTTCCGCACGCGTGCCGCATTTGCCAACGGTCATTGGTACGGCTCTGATACAGGCTGCTACCTGACTGATGAAGAAACCCAGTCAGATATTTCAGACTTTTTGGCGTAAAAATCCACTCCCGCAGGCAAAAGTACATTTTTTTGCTTGCAGGAGCCGTAATGATGTGGTATTTCTGATTCTGTCATGAAGCGCTTACTCCTTTCTACTATTCTCCTGGCTCTGGCCGGCACGACGTATGCCGACATTCAGGCACCGCCTGCCTCAGAGTATACGGCTACCCGCAAGCTGGGTCGCGCCGTTGGTAACATCATTTTTGCAGTTGAAGAAATCCCCACGACCATTATCCGCTGGGATGACGCCGAGGGTCACAACGCAGCTTTCTCCGTTGGCGTTGTGGATGGCATCGGTCGCGCACTCTCCCGCGTTGGTTACGGTTTCTACGAACTGGTGACTTTCTGGGCTCCCACCTACAAGTGCACCTACAAGCCCTGCTACCAGGATTCCTGCGGTCGCAGTGGTCTTAAGGAATACAATGTATGGGGTGGTTTCTCTGAATTCCCGGAGGAACTCGGCTTCCAGAGCAAGTACGATTACGTCCGTCTCTCCGCAGATTAATTCGCCGACGCCAGATAATTTTCACCCCCGGTTGGATATCCAGCCGGGGGTTTTCCGTATCAGGCAGGAAGTAAAAAAATGAAAAACATCAGCCACGGCTCAGAATCTGAGTCAGTTCAAACTGGAAAGCCTGCAGTTCCTCCGGGGTCGGCTGACCGCTCAAATCACTCCAAGCAAAACGACCCAGCTGATCAATCTGCCAGGCGCCCGTGGTGCCAGAGGTGAAGGTCACTTTACCGGAGAGCAATGTTCCGGGAAGCATCAGTTCATCCAAGGTAACGACAGGTTTACCCGTGGTGCCGACCGTGGGCTGCGCCACCGGCTCAGCCTCAACAGGAGCTGGCTCCGGCTTCTTTTCCGGCTCTGGCGCAGCTTGCGATGCAATCTCAATTCCGTGATCCAGCAGCAGGAATCTCACATCCATATAGGTCAGATGCACCCCGCATTCAGCCGCAAGGCGCTTCTGAATTCCATTCAGGTCAACACCTTCACCAGCCCACTGGCGAACCATCTCAAGCTGCTCTGTAGTCACCTTGCTCATACCACCATCATACGCCTGCTCTTCCCCTTTGCAAGCAGCAAGCGTGACTTACCCGCCTATTTAATGTAATTTCCACGCCAGAAAGCAGCTGCAACCTGCCGCAGCGCCGGCACTGTATAACGGCTGCGCAGCAAGCTCACATCATGATGCCCCATTTCCAGCTGCAACTCAGGCAGATTCCGGAAATGAGCCGCATGGTAGGTTGCAAAGGTGTGTCTCAATGCATCTGCCCGCCAGTGGGTAAACCCGGCCGCGCGCCGCAGTGCCCGCCACCTGTTGCACCAGTTCCGCGGGATGATACATTCCCGCTTCCGAATACAAGCAGCCAGCCTCATGGGCACAATCCGTCCACCGCCTGTCTTGCTGACAGCGGGTCTGACCATAACCTGCTTCTCCTGCCAGAATACGTCACGCTCCGGGCTCAGACGCGCCACCTCTGCCGGGCGCAACCCACAATACAGCATCAGCAGCACGGAAAACCGCATCGCCCGGTGTCTTCTTGACTGCGACATCTGCAGCAGGCGTTTTGCATCATTCAGGCTAAGCGGTTCAATGACGGCTTCGTCCACCTGCGGAACCTCAATCCGCCCCACAGGATTTGCATCGCACCACTCGTGGCGCATCCCATAAGCAAAAATACTGTGCAGAATTGCCCTCCCCTTGCGGTAACAATGCACGCTGCTACCAAACGCCTGCTGCAGCAAGCTCCGGCACTCCCGCGTGGTCATCGCTCTCAACGGTCGTTCTGCAATGCCTTTCACCCGCAGCATCCGCCTCACATAATAACGCAAATCCCGCACCGTCGCTGCGCGTCTTCCCCGCCGCGCCTCCACACTCCTCCACGCCACGGTTTCAAAGCATTCAGTCGCATTCTCCGCCACTTGTGCAGCCACCCCCAATTCAACCACACGCTTCAGCCTGAGCAATATCTCCCCACGCGTATAGTTCATGATTTCTCCACCCATGCGCTCCAGGGCATCCAGTATAACCCTCTGCGCATCATTTTCTCTCAACTTATACTCGCTGAGCTCCTCTCTTAACGTTGCAATATCTCTTTCCATATCTCTATATGCATTCCTAATGCTGATACGTGGAAAATAACCGTTTCCAGGCTGTATTTCAAATTAAAATTCAGTATTTTCCTGATTTATATTTGTGCATAATTGCAAATTATGATATTTAGAAAATAATTCAAATAGAATAATAACAATTATTTTGTATTGACACAGCATTAGGAATGCAGTAGAATAACGGACGACCTGGGGAAGCATCATATCATCTTCAGGCTTAACATCATCTCTCATTCCGTAATCACCATGAACACAAAACTTATTCTTGCTCTGGCGCTGTGCGCAGCCCCCGTAATGGCAGCTCCCGCACTCACCCTGAAGCCTGCTCAGCAGGACCGCTCCCTGACCGTTGCAGCCGAATATACGCGTTACGATGCCGGGCTTGACACAACCTCCATCGGCGGCACTGTGAAGTTTGACAAAGTGCTGGCCCCGATGAACCATGGCAACTACTGGTCCTGGAACGCCGCATTCTCCTACGGTGCAGGCACCGTGGACAACGGCAAAGGCGCCAACGACACGGATTTCACCACCATGGATTTCCGTCTCGGTATCGATGCGAACATTGTCACCAACAAGAAGCTCACGGTTTTCGTTGGTCCCCGCGTCGGCTATTCCATCAAGGACGAAGACCTTCCCAACACAGATAAGACCAAGTTCATCATGTTCGGTTTCTCCGTCGGCGCCCGTTACCTCACCAATGGAGGAACAGGTATCGAAGTCGGCTATACGAAGGGCTATTTCAACGACACGGAGGACAACATCGGTATAACCGATGAAACGCACAGCTTCTATGCCGGCGTTTCCTTCGGCTTCTGATACACCTCTGCACCATTCTCTTTCTTAAACTGAATTAACAACCCTCTCTGTTCTCGTAACAGGTTTGCCTTATTCCCCCTCGCGTTGCAGCACTGCTCGGCGCGAGGGGGCACTCACCAAAAGCAGCCCCCCATATCATGAAAACGAACAGCATCAAGCATTTTTCCGTTCTCGCCATATCTGCCGCAGCGCTCACACTGGTTTCCTGCGGCGGCGGTGGCGGTGGCAGCAGCAGCAGCGATTCCTCCAGCGACAGCTACTTCAGCGATTCTGATTCCTCTGTATCCACGGCACCGAACATCGGCGCTGGTGATAAAATCCGCATCACCAACCGCTCCAGCCTCACGCCCAATTTCCAGATAAGCGAAACCATCAACCTCGTTTCCGACACGGATTGCAAAAATTCCACCAGTGTCTATAACGGAAAATACACCTACACCAAGACAGGCGGCAACACAGCCACCTTCTCCTACACCACGGTTGGCATGGGTGCAGGCAGCGGCGGCAGCGTAAGCAACACCATCTGGACCACTCAGAAGAGAACATACACTCTGGTATTCACCTCATCAAACACAGCCACTATCACACAGGTTTCGTATGAATCCCGCAGCGGTGGCGTACTCGTTGACAGTGACACCGTGAGCGATGGTGTAAGCACGTTTGAAGTTCTTTAATAAGCCATTACCCCCCTGAAAAAGCCAGGAAACAGAGCGTATGATTTTTACGTTCTGTTTCTTTGGTTCTAGGGAAAGCAGAGTGCCAGGTTCTTCCTGGTTTCCGAAAAAGCATGCGTTTTCTCACCACCGTTACCCTGCTGATATTAAGCCACACCACATGGGGTGAGCCATATTACATAAGCCGGTACCCAACTGCTGTTGTGCCGGAGCGAATGATGACTATCCCGCTGCAGGAACCAGGACTCGTGCGCATACACCACCTTGGCAACGGTAACATTGCCAAGGGTACGCAGCTGGTAACCGTCAACGCTGATGAGCTTGCCCTGGACGAAGCAGAACTGAAAAACCAGCAAAGGCGCAATGCTTCTGCGGCAGAAGAGGCAATCCTCCAGCTGCGCAGGCAGAAAGAGGAGATGGAATTCATTCTCTCCCAGCCCGTGGAACGGCGAAAATTCATCGAATCACGGGTCAAGGCAAAGGCCGACCAGAGAGCGCTGGACATTCTGAATGAAAAAATCGCCATTCAGGAAGAAGGGCTCAGGATTCAGAATGCCAAATTGCAGCAGGCTTTTGATAAGCGCTGTGAAACGCGCGTCATCCGCATGCCGTTTGACGGGAGGATTCAATACCATATCTCCCTGGGAAATGGAGACGAGGCCGAAATACTGGTAGCCCAACCGGGTCCCCTCATCAGCGCCGTTGATGACAGCGCCCTGTACCTGGCCATTACCCCCGAGAACGCAGAAATAGTCAACCTGCCCTCCGCCAAGCTGCAAATCAGACTTGACCTGGGCGGCGGGGTGCAGATGCACGGGCAATGGCACCACAGCAAAGTTGAACGCCGCAATAACAAGGAAACACTGGTCTACTACTTTAGCATAAAGGAAGAAGAAAAGGACACGGCGTGGCAGATGATAGGCTCAAACGCCATCGGGGAGCTTCTCTACACCCCGGCAGATGATGAGCAACTCCTCTACGAACATAAAAGCACCCTGGCTAAAGAAGCAGGCTCCACACCGTACGAAACATGGGAAGAACTCGTACGCAGCCTGCGC
This sequence comes from Akkermansia sp., assembly GCA_045645565.1. Taxonomy (GTDB): domain Bacteria; phylum Verrucomicrobiota; class Verrucomicrobiia; order Verrucomicrobiales; family Akkermansiaceae; genus Akkermansia. The sequence continues at coordinate 19,938 of JAZRJB010000038.1, forward strand.
CCCGGGTACCAGATTCTTTTTGTAGGGGAAACCCATCTCTGCCTGAAACCCGCAAACTGAAACCACCATGTGGGGAGCCTTACAGATAGGATTTTACCTGACCCGCGATACGCTGCATCGCTGGTTCACGCGTATTTCCAGTCCGCTTTCCCGGTTGACAGTGGTGTATTTTCTGAGCTTATGCGGTCTGATTTTCCTGAGCAGCTATGTGGTTTCCATCAAAATACTCCGGGGGCGGATTCACAGCAGCGGTGCCGATTTAGTCGTTGCCTCAGAATTCATCCGCAATGGAATAGCGGAACACCCGGCTGGGCGCAGCATCATTCCGCCATCGCCGGCAGATTACCTGCTTTTCATCTTCAATGAAGCATTTATCTCCGCCACGCTGGGGCGGCAGCATTATACCGTCGTGGAATATGCCCCCGGATGCACGCAGCTCTTCCCTGAAAACAAGAAATACGGCGTGTTCCTTCTCCCGGCAACACCCACACGGCAAAGCCTGCCGGAAATGCTTCAACTGGAAAGCTTCAGCCTCACGGCAACCAGCATCCCCGAACACAAGGCCGGTATCCTCCGGCGCATCTACCAGACCGGAGCTCTCTTCATTCCCCATGGCAGCCTGTCCGGTCTCTGGCAGAATGGATTCATGAGAAAATACGTGATGCGCATGCAGAATCCCACCGCTAAAAATGTGCAGGAACATGAAAACATGCTGCAGCAGCTCGCCCGGCTGGATAAGCGCAACCTGCATACCGTCAGCAGCGGTAAGTTGCTCGAAGAACTCGGGCAGCTGGAACGCTCCCAATACAGCTTCCGCGTGTGGGTGACTATCGGCATCTCGCTCATCATCTGCCTGTTGCTCACCAGCATCTCATCCCTTGAATTCCGGCAGAGCAGCCATGTGTACGCCCTTATCGGCAGTTTCGGTATCAGCCGGGCGGTGTTATACCTCAGCTTTCTGGCAGAAAACACCGTACTGGTCGCAGCGGGCTTCGGCGTTTCCCTGTGTACGGTATGGGGCATTCGTGACTACATCACCCAGGTTCTCTACAAGAGCCCGGATATCAGGCTGAATCTCTGGGAACTGGAGAATGACATCCGGACCTTCCTGCTTGCTTTCGGCATCTGCATCATCGTTTCCAGCATTCCCATCGCCGTGGCGGCATGCCGGCCCATTGGCAAAGTTCTGAAATAAATTCATGAGGCTCATCGTTTACCATCTCCTGCTCTGCGGAGTTCTGCTCCTGACCGCTTGTTCTGTGGACCAGCGGGTGGAAGAAGCGCGTGCTGAACTGATGACCACATACACCCAGCTGCCGGATTACCAGACCCTGCCAGTCCGACAACTCAGCTGGGGTAAAGCCCTGCAAATGCTGGAGGCAAATAATCTGGAACTCCAACATGCCCAATACAGCATCAACCAGGCAAACGAACAGCTCAAAAAGATATACACTGATTTCATCCCCATTGTCGATATTGGTCAATACTTCAACCGGGCGTTGATTAAGGGTAAGAACAGCTACGCTTCCTCTGCCGCGTTTGATGTGAACATCTTTTTCAACATACCAGCCATTACCCAGCTGCCGGTTAACCACTACACACGGCAACTGCAGGTTTTCAAAGCCGAACAAGACAAAGAGTTAAAACGGCGGGAACTGGTAGCCAGGCTCTGGCAATATTTCCGCGATACCCAGATTACGGCAGATGATCACGCAGCAGAAGACGCCTTCCCCGATGCCAAAGAGTCTGACCAGAAGCAGAAACTCAGAGAAAGAGAATTGCAGACCAGAGATAAGACCCTGCAACTCTGCGCCCTGCTGAATGATTACAGCGCACGCTGGCAACCCGTCACCAGCAGTCTGCCCCGCATTCACTGGAACTCATACCGCAAAAAAACAGAATTACCGGATCCGCTGACCCAGACGATAATGGCACTTACGCTGGAAGCAGCCCGCCTCCAGAAACTCGGAATCGGCTTGCGCTACCTGCCCAACATTCACGTTAATTTCTACAGTCCTTCCCTGTTCTCCTCCAGCGGTGGCACAACCTCCGGTTTCATGAGCGGAGATACGGATGTGCGCATGAATATGAACATCTACTTCCAGCTGGATACCAGGCTGGAAATATGGAGCGAATGGCTCATGGCCAAGGAAAATTACCGGCTCGTCCAGGAAGAACTGACCCAGAAGATGTTCGACCACCGCAATAAGATGCAGCTTCTGCTGGATAGCTGGAAGGCTTATGATGACTGGAAAGCCAGCACGCAGGATTACATCAACTTCCGCCGCAGCCAGGGCGCCTGCACCCCGACTGAACTCCGCAAGCTCTACAATGAAGACCTGCAACTCCAAAAAGAAATGCTGGAGCAGGATAAGAAAAACCTGGAACGAGAATGCGCCCTCATCCAGGAATACGGACTTCCCCAATCAAATACCCCCTGATTTAACTCCATATTCATAACATGAAAACAAAGCATAACAAAATCATCGGTCTTCTGGCAACTACCGTTATGGGTCTTACTCTCTGCTCTTGCGGCGGCGGTGGTGGTGGTTCAAGCTCCAAAGATGGTGACTCAGCGTCCGAATCTTACGTATCTGCGCCTTCCTCCCTTGCTATCGGTGATACCTTCATCCTGGACGAAAACTCCGATATTGAAGACGTGCTGATTATCAGCTCCGACAACACGCTCAGGCTCAACGGCAGCGCCTCCTGCACCTACACTTACAGCAGCTCAGGCACACGTGCCGTGCTGAATGTAACCTACGGGCAGGATACTTTCCTCACTCTTCAGCTGAACTTCACCTCCAGCACCTCCGGTTCCGCAGATGACGGCGATAGCATCCGCTCATTCCAGTATATCTCCGGTACATCTGTTCTGGATCAGATTTTCCGTTAATCCCCCCCCTTCCCAACAACAAACAACCAACCCAAAACACCAAATAACATGAAAACACGCAAATATCTCGGCCTATTGACAACGTGCATCCTCGGTCTCACGCTCGTCTCCTGCGGCGGTGGCGGCAGCAGCAGCGATTCCTCCTGCAGTGACGACTCCTCCTGTTCCGACGTAGAAGAAACGACTGGCTGCGCTCCCGACTGCTTGCTCGGGCGTACCATCACCATCCATAATGGGAACCAGTCGTTCTATATCACTTCGGATTCCTCCGTTTCCTATACGGATAAATATAATGGAACATTCACCGGCACGTACACGTACAGTAAAACTGGCGCCGATACAGGTAAATTCATCTCAAACGTCACTTACACCGACGCATACAACAACAGGACGAACGTCAAGCACAATTACACGATTATATTCTCCTGTGATCGTAACATCATCATTGACGGCACGGAAGTATATTACTTCCCTGATACAGACTACAGAGAGCCCCACACCTGCACAAACGAGAAGGCCACGATTGATTAACCCACCGGTTAATCAATCAGGCGCCGAGGCCCGACAGCTGAAATCCCGGCATACAGGGCTACATGCGATTCCGCGCTCCCAGAGCTGGCGATACAGTCATCTGTTTTCTACTACGTGAATCGTATGAACCAGACCATCGTTGTCCAGGTTCCCCGCAGATACGGGGGACCTGGTTCAACCTTCCGCTCAGTACGCTGAAGCCCTGAAATGCAAGAATACAGCCCCCCTTCCACGATAACAACAAATTAACCCAAAACACCAAGCAATATGAAAACTGGTAACTATCTCTCAATACTGACCACATGTATCACGGGTCTCACCCTCATATCCTGCGGTGGGGGTGGCAGTTCTTCCTCCTCGTCTTCTGATTCCCCGTCTTCCGATTCCGGGTACCAGGACAATTACGAAAACACCACGGAGGATAACAACAACAAACCGAGCACTCCTGTTTACAGTGGCTGGGCTCCGGAAAATCTGCAGGGGTATACCATCAAGTTCAATAAACAAATCCAAGGTCAGGATACGTTCCGTTTTGTTTCCAGTACGTCTGCTGAAAGCAACACCGGCAATGTATGCCGTCTCACCGGTTACAAGAGAGTTAACAACAACACGGCAACCTTTGAAAAGCTCTTTGTCTCCAGAATACGGTATAATTCCGATGTGCAGGACTCCCTTTCTGCATTTTCCTACGAAAACATCACGCTTCACTTCACCTCTGCCAACACGGGAACCGTTTCTGGCGCTAACACAATCTACTATGCAAACGGTGGTTTCTATGCCGGCTCAGGCGTCAATTCCTTCACCATTTCGAAGTAAAAGAATAACAACTCAGATTTCCAACATTCCTCATCTACACGACCTCCATAACAAAAAATGAAAACAAAAAAAATCGTTAAACTGCTGGCAACATCCATTATAAGTCTCACGCTCTTCTCCTGCGGAGGTGGCGGCGGTGGCGGCGGTGGCGGCGGCGGTAGTGATGAACAAACCCTCACAGGTAATGATGACGCAGGCACGGAAAATACAACCAACGCCCCTACCGCAGAAATCGACTATGCTCCGGCATCCAAGTCAGAATTCTCATCCTTATCCTTTGGTCCCTACACAATTACCAACCCCAATACCGTAAAAGCCACTCACCTCTCAGGCATTTACTTGGGCTATTCTTACAAAAAGTTAGGTAAGAACATGGCTGAGATATCCATCTCAGGCACTCAGACACAAACTTTCCAAGCCAGTGCGACTCTGAGTAATGGTCGTTTTTATATTCAGAACTATCCTAACACCCCTGTTTTGGAGGTGGATGCAACTTTGACAGTGGAATTCCTGAATAAGAGCGAAATCAAAGTTACGGGATATGAAGATAGAACTCGTTACACCTACACAACTCGAATTCTAAACCTTATACAAACGGGAGAAAGCACCAGCAGCTCTACATATAACACCACGGGCACCTGGCGTTAATCACCATCTTCCCCATATTCTCCCACACAGGAGTTCCGCCACGTTGGTGGCGGAACTCCTCTCTCTATGCCCCCCTTGCCGGGGGGCTCCAAACACCGCGAGCGTTCTGCCCCGCTCATTCCAATTTTTCCGATTTGCGTACAATCCGGGGGCTGACATCAGTTTACGCAGGACAAAAGTTTGCTGCAACTAATTCCATATACGCGCGTATTTCTGGTAACGGGGGCGACTTTAGGCTTGCACTTTACAAGGGAAAGGTGTTTAATATCTACGCGTAACTGTGGCCGCAGGTGGCCCCGTATTCCCAGGTTATGAACACGACAAAATTTATACAAGTGCCTGATGTAGCAAGCGCTGCGATGGATTATCTGAAGAACGATGCAGATGACCGCGGCGAGCTGGTAACCCTGAACGTTGGCCCGTCGCACCCGGCGACGCACGGCGTGCTGCGCTTAAAGCTGGTGATTGACGGTGAGGAGATTGTATCCTGCGACCCGGTCATCGGCTACCTGCACCGCGGCATGGAAAAGATAGCGGAGAACTGCCACTACAACCAGTTCGTGACCTACACGGACCGCATGGACTACCTTGCCCCTATGAGCAACAACATTGCGTATGCCTGCGCAGTGGAGAAGCTGCTGGGCTGGGAGCTGCCGGAGCGCGGCCAGGCCATCCGCGTACTGTGCTGTGAGCTTTCCCGCATTTCCTCATGCTTCCTGGGCACGGGCGTCTATGCCATGGACACCGGCGCCATGACCGCCTTCCTCTACGCATTCGAGGAAAAGGAACGTGTTCACAACCTGTACGAACATATTTGCGGCGCCCGCTTCACCTCCAGCTACACCCGCATCGGCGGTATGACCCGCGACCTGCCCAAGGGAATCGAGAAGCAGATTCTGGATTTCTGCGACAGCGCCATGCGCACGGTGGACGAGATGGAGAAACTCCTGCTGCACAACCGCATTTTCATTGACCGTCTGGTGGGCGTGGGTGTCATCACCAAGGAAATGGCCCTGCAGAACGGCATGACGGGTAACAACCTGCGCGCCAGCGGCATCAACCGCGACCTGCGCAAGACCAACCCCTACCTGGGTTATGAGAACTACGAGTTCGACGTACCGGTTGCAGAGGAAGGTGACTGCTACGCACGTTTCCAGGTGCGCATGGAGGAAATCCGCCAGTCCGTCCGCATTATCCGCCAGGTCATCGCCAAGATGCCGGGTGGTCCCATCTGGGTACAGCTGGATAAGGGCATCCTGCCGAACAAGGCAGACGCCATGCAGGGCATTGAAGAACTCATCCGCCAGTTCATGGTGACCACCGAGTGTGTGAACGCCCCTGCCGGTCAGGTATACTTTGCAGCAGAAAACCCGAAGGGTGAGCTGGGCTTCTTCCTGGATTCAAAGGGCGGCGGCATTGCCAACCGCCTGAAGATGCGCAGCCCCTCATACTGCACACTTTCCATTCTGCCGGAACTTCTGCCGGGTCACCTGGTGAGCGACATCGGCGCCATTCTGGGTTCCTTCGACTTCGTACAGGGCGAATGCGACCGCTAAATTCTTAAACTCTCAGACAACGAAACTATTTATCATGTCCGATACCCCTAACGCGATTGATGCCATTACGGCGGCCAAGCCGTCTCCCGGTGAGCAGCATTTCCCGAAGTTCAAGGTAACCCCCTCCCTGGTCAAGGAAGCCAAGGAGCTGGTTGCCCAGTACCCGGAGGGCAAAGAACAGTCAGCCGTACTGCCCATCATTCACCTGGTGCAGGAGAAGTTCGGCTACATCTGCGCCGATGCCATGCCCTGGATTGCAGAAATGTGCAAGAGCACGCCCATCCACGTAGCAGGCATTGTGACCTTCTACCCCGGGATTCACACCATGTGCCCCGGCAAGTACCACTTCCGCGTATGCCGCACGATTGCATGCTCACTTTCCGGTGGTGAGGAACTCATCCCCTACATCTGCGAGAAGATTGGCGTGAACCCCGCTGACATGAGCGATGAGGAACCCATGCTGGTGAGCCCGGATGGTCTGTTCAGCGTAGAGCCTGTGGAATGCCTCGCCAACTGCGGATTTGGACCGAATGTGATGGTGAACGATGTTCTCTACTCACAGGTGACCACCAAGAAGATTGACGAGATAATCGCCAAGTACCAGCCCAAGAACTAAAACTCTATTCCCTAGCGAACCATGAGCGAAATCATTTACAAACCCGGCAAGGAACCGCATCCGCGCGAAACTCGCCGTATTTTCCGCAATATCGACCGCAAGGGCTATGACCCCTCCATCAAATGCTTCATCAAGGATGGCGGGTACGAAACCTTGAAGAAGGCCATGGAAATGGAACCGGCCGCCGTTACTGAGGAGGTGAAGAAGAGCGGGCTGCGTGGTCGTGGTGGTGCTGGTTTCCCCACGGGCGTGAAGTGGACCTTCATTCCCAAGGGTAACACCAAGCCCGTATACGTTGTCTGCAACTGCGATGAATCCGAACCCGGCACCTTCAAGGACCGTTTTGTCGTTCACCAGGATCCGCACCAGCTCATCGAAGGCATGATTATTGCCTGCTACGCAGTGCAGGCTCACTACGGTGTCATCTACATGCGCGAGGAATTCCCCGAAGCGGCCAGGATTATGCAGAAGGCCCTGAACGAAGCTGAGGAAGCCGGCTTCCTGGGCAACAACATCCTGGGCAAGGGTTACGACCTCAAGATTATTCTGCACCGCGGCGCCGGCGCCTACATCTGCGGTGAGGAAACCGGTCTCATCAACTCCATTGAAGGTGTGCGTCCGTATCCGCGCATCAAGCCGCCGTTCTTCCCGGCCGCCATTGGTCTGTACGGCTGCCCCACCATCGTCAACAACGTTGAATCCCTCTGCCAGGTGCGCCAGGTTCTCATGCGCGGTGGCGAGGCTTATGCCGCCGAAGGCGCCCAGCGCTCCCCCGGCACCCGCATCATCGGTGTATCCGGAGACGTGAAGCGCCCGGGCTACTACGAAATCATTTCCGGCTCCATGACCTTTGGTGAGCTGCTGTACGATGTATGCGGTGGTCCCAAGCGTGGTCGCAAGTTCAAGGCCATCATCCCCGGTGGCGCCTCTGCCAAGGTCATGCGCTGCGACGAGGTGCTGAAGGGCCGCAACAGCGATGGCTCCGTTCGCGCCATGAGCATTTTCGACGTTCCGTTGGATCTGGACAGCATCGCCCAGCACGGCTCCATGAGCGGTTCCGGCGGCATCATCGTCATGGACGACAGCCGCAGCATGCCCAAGATGCTCAACAATCTGAACCGTTTCTACGCCTGGGAATCCTGCGGTCAGTGTTCTCCCTGCCGCGAAGGCAACCCGTGGATGCTGAAGCTTTCCACCCGCATTTGCGAGGGCAAGGGTTCACCTGAAGACGTGGACCTGCTCAAGAGCGTGGCCGACAACATCTGCGGGCGCACCGTCTGTGCATTTGGTGAGGCATGCTCCTGGCCGACTCAGGCATTCGTCACCAAGTTCCGTGAGGAATTCCTGGCACTGACCAAGCCCATCAATGCCCTCAAGCCCCATTCCGACGAGGCTAAGGAAGCCCGCAAGTTCCTGATTCGCGAAGACTAAACCCTTTTTCTGAACCAATGAGTATACCCCCCGCAATTCTGCCGAAAGACGCCGCCGCCGCCGAAGGCAAGGTGAACGTCCAGATTAACGGCAAATGGTACCGTTTCCCGAAAGGGACACGCATTGCAGACGCCTGCAACTCCGTAGGTGCGCATGTACCCTGCTTCTGTTACCATCCGAAACTTTCCGTTGCCGGTTCCTGCCGCATGTGCCTTGTCGAGCAAGGCATGCCCGCCCGCCTGGCACCCGGAGCAACCCCGCAGTACGGAGATGACGGCTACCTGCCCATCAGCTGGATGCCGCGTGCCATCATTGCCTGCGCCAACACCGTCGCAGAGAACATGGGCATCCGCACCACCAGCAAGCTGACGGAGGAAGCCCGCCGCGGTGTGCTTGAGTTCCTGCTTTCCAACCACCCGCTGGACTGCCCCATCTGCGACCAGGCTGGCGAGTGCAAACTGCAGGAATACACCACTGACTACGGCAGCGGCACCCACCGCTTTACGGAAGAAAAGACCAAGAAGGGCAAGAACCTCTCCATTGGTCCGCGCGTGAACCTGGACCAGGAGCGCTGCGTTCTCTGCCGCCGCTGCGTGCGTGTCATGAAGGAAATCGCCGGTCAGGACGTACTGGGCGTTGTAGGTCGCGGCACGCACAACGCGATTGCCTGCTACCCGGGCACCCAGCTGGACAGCAACTACTCCATGAACGTGGTGGACATCTGCCCCGTAGGTGCCATGACGAGCAAGGATTTCCGATTCAAGATGCGCGTATGGTTCCTGAAGAGCACGCCCACCATTGACGTGAACTGCGGCACAGGCACCAACATCAACATCTGGACCCGCGAACAGCAGGTATACCGCATCACCCCGCGCCAGAACGACGAGGTGAACAGCTGCTGGATGCCGGATGACCACCGCCTGAATTACAAGTACATCAACGCCGATACTCGCATCACCACCCCGCTGGTGAAGACAGATGCAGGCGCAGGGCAGCGCCCCTCCACCTGGGATGCCACCCTCAACATGGTTGTTGAGCAGCTGCACCGCATGGCCCCGTCTGAAACAGCCATGATCTGCTCTGCCCGCATGACCAACGAGGAACTGTACATGGTGCGCGCACTTTCCAAGCAGCTCGGCATCACCAAGCTGGACGTTGTTCCCCGCAAGGGTGAGAATGACGGCATGCTGGTGAGCGATGACCGCAACCCGAACACCAACGGCGCCAAGATGATTCTGGGCAAGACCGGTGCTGGTCTTTCCAACATCCGCCGTGGCGTGCGCAACAGCAGCATCCGCTTCATGATTGTGCTGGGTGAAGACCTCACCGAGGAAGCTGGCTTCACCACTGAAGACCTGGCAGGGCTTGAATACCTCCTGGTTGTACACCACAGTGAAAACGCCACCACACGCGCCGCTGACGTGGTACTGCCCGGTGTCACCTTCGCTGAGAAATACGGCACCATGATTAACGTGGCAGGCCGCATCCAGCGCCTGAACAAAGCCATTGAACCCATGGGTGACTCCATGTCCGACTGGGAAATCTGCCGCAACCTCTCCGAGCGCCTGGGCTGCGATTGCGTACGCGTCATCGCCTGCCCGACCCCGATGATGGTGCTGGAAGAAATGGCTCAGGAATTCGAACCGCTCGCCGGCATTACCTGGGGCAACATCGGCAACGGTGGTAAGGTCATCATGGACACCGGCGTAACCATCCCCCTCATTGAGCGAGAAAAAGCCAAGAAATAACCCGCTAAACCACATCACCTAATATGGACGCTATCATCAATTGGTATAACGACCTGATGAGCAATGAAATCTGGTTCTACCTGATTCACACCCTGCTCAAACTGGTCCTTATGTTTGCCGTTATTCTGGCTTTTGTGGTGCTTTCCGTGTGGATTGAGCGCCGCGTGGCAGGCTGGATTCAGGACCGTCCGGGTCCGAACCGCGCCGGTCTGCCGCTTTTCCTGCTGCAGCGATTCGGCAGCAAGGAAAAGCAGCCGCTCAAGAAATGGCTGCACTTCTTCGGCATCCCGGAAACCAGCTGGATTGCCAAGCTCTGCACCTGGCTCCGCCTGGACCGCGAATTCCCCATCTTTGGTCTCATCCAGCCCTGCCTTGACGGCGGCAAGCTTTTCCTGAAGCAGGAGACCACGCCCTCCTACGTACGCAAGTTCTACTTCATTCTGGCTCCCATGCTGGTGCTGGGGCCGCCCATGGTGGCAGCTGCAGTCATCCCCTTTGCCTCTGAAGTAAACACCTGCTACGGTCACATCTCCATGTGCGTTGCCAATCTGGAAATCGGGCCGCTGTGGATTTTCGCCATCTCCGGTCTTTCCGTCTACGGTCTGACACTGGCTGGCTGGTCCTCCAACTCCAAGTACCCGTTCCTGGGCGGTCTGCGCGCCACGGCTCAGCTTATTTCCTATGAAGTAGCCATGGGTCTTTCCGTCATTCCGCTGCTCATGATGTTCGGCACGCTGAACCTGCAGCAGATTGTGCAGTTCCAGGCAGAGAACGGCTGGACGCTGCTTCCGCTCTGGGGTGAAGGTCTGAGCTGGCAGCGCTGGGTGATGATGCTGCCGCTTGGCATCAGCTTCATCGTTTTCGTAACCTGCGTCTTTGCAGAAGCCAACCGTACTCCCTTCGATATGGCTGAATGTGAAACCGACCTTGTAGCAGGTTACCACGCCGAATATTCCTCCATGAAGTTTGCCTCTTTCTTCATGGGTGAGTACGCAGCCATGGTCATTGGTTCCGCCGTTGTGGTCACCCTGTTCCTGGGTGGCTGGTCCATTGGTTTCGGGGCAGACGCCGCGCTGGCCGCCTACTGCGACTGGCTGGCTGTTCTCTGCCAGCTGTGCATGTTTGTCGTAAAACTGCTTGCCTTCATCGTCTTCTTCGTATGGGTGCGCTGGACACTGCCGCGCTTCCGCTGGGACCAGGTGATGAAACTTGGCTGGCTCTACTTCCTGGAAATCACCGTGGCCAACATCTTCCTGACCGCAGCCGTTCTCTACTTCATCAAATAAACCCCTTTTCCTGTACCGAATATGTCTTATATCAAGATTAAACGCCCCAAGTTCAGCCTGCTGGACAAGGTGTACGTGGTCGAGCTCGTCAAGGGGCTTGTCATCACCATGCGCCACCTGGTTCTTTCCTTGCTCGGTAAGAGCCGCGGCAAGAAAGATTTCAGCACCAAGGGTGTAGGTGTCTGTATGCAGTTCCCCGACGAACGCTGGGACGCCCGCCTGCCGGAATATTACCGTGGCGCACCGACCCTGGTGCGTGGCGAAGACGGCCGTGAGCGCTGCGTCTCCTGCCAGCTCTGTGAGTTCATCTGCCCGGCACGCGCCATCACCATCACCCCCGGTGAGGTGGATCCCACCAGCAACTGCCAGAAGCAGGAAAAAGCCCCTGCCAAGTTCGAAATCGACATGCTGCGCTGCATCTACTGCGGTATGTGCCAGGAAGCATGCCCTGAGCAGGCCATCTTCCTCTCCAAGGAATACCTCATCACACTCACCGACCGCAAGCAGGCCATCCGCGACAAGGAAACCCTCTATCGTCTGGGTGGCACGCGCAAGGGTCTTGTCAACAAGTGGAACCAGTACAAATAAAAAAACGCCATGTTTGAAACATCCCTCTGTCAGATTCTGTTCTACCTGCTGGCTGCCATTGCCCTTCTCTGCGCAGCTGGTGTCGTAGGCTTCCGCAGCCCGATTAACTCCGCCATGAGTATGGCACTGTGCTTTGCCATGGTAGCCATCATCCTCTTTGGCATGGGCGCCCAGTTCCTGGGCATTGTGCAGTGCATCGTGTATGCAGGTGCCATTCTGGTGTTGTTCCTGTTCGTCGTGATGATGCTTGACATCCACGGTGAGGAGCAAAGCCGCGGCAGCTACATTCACGCTGGTGTCGGCATGCTGATTGCCGGTTTCGTGGCTGGTCTGCTCATCAAGGCAGCCCTGGATCTTCCTGGCGCCAAGAGCAACCCCTGCCCGGTCATGACCATGTGCGAAAGCGCCGGTGAACTCCTCATTGGTGAAGCCCGCAGCATTTCCCCTGGTCCGGTCACAACGCGTGAATACGGCTCTGCCCTGCCTGAGCTGAGCGCAGCCGCCGCCGCCCGCATGGAGAACCCCTCCATTTCTGAAGCAGACGCGGCCAAGGCAACCTCCATCCCGGACGTAAAGCTCCTTGGCAAATGCCTCTACACGCAATATAACATTCCGTTTGTCATCCTCAGCTTCGCCCTGCTTGCCGGCACGGTAGGCGCTGTGGCACTCGCCCGCAAGATTCGCAAAGACTAACCCATTTCCCAATCCATGATTCCGTTAGCACATTACCTGATTCTGTCAGGCATCCTGTTCTCCATCGGTCTGGCCGGGGTGCTTGTCCGCAAGAACATTCTGGTGGTGTTCATGTGCCTGGAGATGATGCTCACCGCAGCCATTGTGGCGCTGGTGGCATTCTCCCGTGCGCAAGGCACCGCAGGTGTACCGGTGTATGACGCCCAGGTACTTTCCCTGTTCATCACTGGCGTAGCCGCGGCAGAAGTAGCCATCGGGCTTGCCCTCATCGTAGCCATGTTCCGTGCGCGGCGCACGGTGGAAAGCACGGCTCTCAGCACACTTAAAGACTAAATCACCAGCATGAATATGATGCATAATCTCCCCTGGTTATTCCTGGTGCTGCCCCTGGTAGTTGCCGCCATCGACTGGCTTTGCTTCCACAAGCATCCGCGTCTGGCCGCCACGCTTTCCCTGCTTTCAGCAGCCGGCACCTTCGGGCTCTGCGTAGCCTACCTCACAGGCTCACTGAGTACCGGCACACCGGACATCTACACCTGGATGCCCTGCTCCATTGAACAGCTGTGCCTGCACCTTGGTCTGGTGATGGACCCGCTTGCCATGCGAATGATGCTGGTTGTCACCGGCATTGGTCTGCTGGTTCACCTGTTCTCCATCGGCTACATGAAGGGCGACACGTCCAACCACAGCCGCTACTTTGCCGGGCTGAGCATTTTCATGTTCAGCATGAGCACCATCGTTCTGGCAGACAACCTGGCCATGACCTTCATCGGCTGGGAAATGGTAGGCTTCTCCTCCTACCTGCTCATCGGCCACTGGTTCAACAAAGCCAGCGCTGCTGTCGCCGCCAAGAAAGCCTTCATCACCAACCGCGTGGGTGACTTCGGCTTCCTGCTGGGCATTCTGCTCACACTGGGTCTGTTCGGCACCATGAACTTTGCTGACATGCTCGGCAAAGCCCAGGGCATTGCCCAGCCCGTACTCACCGTCACCATCGTCTGTCTGTTCTGCGGTGCCATTGGTAAATCCGCCCAGTTCCCGCTGCATGTGTGGCTGCCGGACGCCATGGAAGGCCCCACGCCGGTATCTGCCCTCATTCACGCTGCAACCATGGTGGCCGCCGGTGTCTACATGCTGGTTCGCCTTCAGGTAAGCATGGGTGCTGAAGCCTTCACCGAAACCGCCTGCACCATCATCGCCACGGTCGGTGCCATCACAGCCGTCATCGCAGCCCTTATGGCCGTGCAGCAGGATGACATCAAACGCGTTCTGGCCTACTCCACCCTGTCCCAGCTGGGTTACATGGTGATGGCCGTTGGTCTGCTGGCCGGTGAAGCCGCCATGTTCCATCTTTACACGCACGCCTGGTTCAAGGCACTGCTCTTCCTTGGAGCCGGCGCCATCATTGCCTGCTGCCACCACGAGCAGGACATCTGGAAGATGGGTGGGCTTTCCAAGCGCATGCCCCTCACTGTACTCTGCTTCATGATGGGCACCTGCGCCCTCATCGCCATTCCGGGTTTCTCCGGCTTCTTCTCTAAGGAAGCCATTCTGGATGCAGCCCTGGCCAAGAACCCGGTCTTCTTCTGGGTTGGTGCCGGTGTAGCAGCCCTCACGACATTCTACATGCTGCGTCTGTGCATCGTTGCATTCCTGGGCAGCGCTCGCGCACACGGCGCTGAGCACGCCAAGGAAGCCTCCTTCACCATGGCACTGCCGCTGCTGATTCTGGCCGTCATGGCCATCATCTCCGGCTATGGCTTCATTGCCAATGATCTTGTTCCGTTCAACGGATTCCACGCACACGGCTTTGCACTCGGGCTGCCCTTCTATGTAAGCATGGGTTCCCTGGCAGTCGGCATTCTGCTGGCACTGGCCATCTACGGCTTTGGCGGTCGCACCAAGGACCCGCTGGCTGGCAACATCATCTCCAAGGCACTGCGCAACCGCCTTTACATCGACACCCTGTACGACAAGGTACTCATTGGGGGTCTGCAGCAGGTATTTGCCAACATTGTGGAATTCGCAGAGCGCTTCATCATCCGTGGCATCATCTGCCAGGGTCTGGTGTGGCTCAGCTACCACCTCGGTAAACTTCTGAGCTGGATTCAGTGTGGTTCCCTGCGTGCCTACACGCTCATTTCCGGCATTGGACTGATTATCCTCATTCTTCTGTACCAATTCTAAACGCTTTTCACAACCATGCTTACCTGGCTTATCCTTATACCTGTGATTGCCGCAGCCTGCATCGGGTTGCTCAAAACCCCGGGCCGCGCAACAGCGCTGCTCAGCGCAGTACTCACACTCATCCTGGGTGCATACGCCATCCTGGCACCGGAGTGCTGCAGTGAGTGCCTGTCCACCTTCTGCGGCACCCCCGTGCAGCTCACGATGAATCTGCCGCTGAGCCGCATCATGGTACTGCTGACTATCCTGGTCACCTTTGCCGCCATTGCCGGTCTGAAAGCCCCGAACGCCGATGCTGAACGCAGCTGGTCCATCTCAGCCCTGCTCATCAGCACCGGTGCCATGGGTGCCTTCATGTCCGACAACATCATCGCCTTCTACGGTTTCCACGAAATGGCACTCATCCCGACTTTCGTGATGATTGGTTACTACGGCCGCGGAGACCGCCGCAACATTGCCTGGACCGCCACCATCTACCTGGGTCTTGCCTCCATGGTACTTCTGGCAGGTCTGATTATGCTCTGCGCAGAGATGCACGCCTGGACCTTCACCGCCATGGCCGCATCCGTTGCCGCCGGCGTCATGCCTGGCTCCGTAGCCCTCGTATCCGGGCTGCTGCTGGTAGGTTTCGGCACGCTGGTATCCCTGTTCCCGTTCCACACCTGGGCAGGTCCGGCATACGCCAGCGCCCCGACACCGGTAGCCATGCTGCACGCAGGCGTACTGAAGAAGTTTGGTCTGTACGGGCTTTTCACACTGGCATACGTATTCGGGCCGAAGTGCCAGGAGCTGTTTGGCTGCTGGAACAACTGGCTGCTGGTGCTGCTGCTGGGCAACGTTCTCTGGGTAGGTTATGTCACCATCTCCCAGACACGCCTTGATGACATGCTGGGTCACTCCTCCGTGATGCACATGGGTTACATCTTCCTGGCATTCGCAGCATACATTGCCTGCGCAGGCAACAACGAACTGGCATGGGAAGGTGCCTCCCTGCTCATGCTGGCACATGGTCTCACCATTGCTCTGCTCTTCCTGCTCACCGGGCAGATTGAATCCCAGACACGCACACTGGAACTGGACTGCATGGGTGGTCTTGCCACCAAGCTGCCCGCACTGGGCTTCCTCTTCGGGCTTGCCGGCATGGCCTCTGTGGGTCTGCCGCTGCTGGCCAACTTTGCAGGTGAGTTCAGCATCTTCGTTTCCTGCTTTGCCGGCTGGGTACCCACCGCAGCCACCTGCGACTGCTGGCTGGGCAATGTGGCAAACTTCTTCGGTGGTCTGGGGCCGGTGCAGCTGGCACTCATCGGCGCACTGTGGGGGCTGGTCATCAGCGCCATCTACATGCTGCGTGCTTTCCGCAACATCTTTGAAGGAGAAACCAGCCGCACCGCCGAGCGCGCCACCCGACTCAGCAAGTGGGATATCATTGCCGCCTGCTTCCTGGCAGTCTTCATCGTACTCTTCGGCATCATGCCCCCCACCTGCCTTTAATTCTGACACCCCAACACTGAGTAAAATATGAATATCGTATCTACCTACACCTGGTGTCAGTTCGCACCGGCATTCGCCCTGGTGGGGCTGGCAGCACTGCTCATTCTGGCAGACGCCCTGTTGCCCAGATTGCCCAAGCGCACCTACGCCATCATCGGAGCCGTAGGCGCCTTCATCACGACCTATTTCCTGTGGACCGGTGAGCATGCCAATCTCTTTGGCGCCATTGCCACCATCTCCACTGGTCTGACCCTCCTGCTGGCATTCGACTACAAGAAAATCAGCTGTGAATCCATTGCTGGCGGCAGCAATGAAGAAGGCACGGGTGAGTTCTACGCCCTGCCCCTGGTAGCCTGCGCCGGCATTCTGTGCCTCATCCAGGCAAAGGATCTGGTCATGCTGTTCGTGAGTCTGGAAGTCATCACCCTCACCTCATACGTGCTGGCAGGTTACTTCCGCCGCAACCAGGGCTCCATCGAAGCCGGCATCAAATACCTGGTGCTGGGTGCCATGAGCACTGGCGTGCTGGTGTACGGTACCGCTTGGTACTTTGGTATGACTGGCAGCTTCAACCTGAACTTCGACGTGGTACGCGCCGCGCTCAACGGCGGAGTAGCAGGCAGCCCCGCGCTGGCAACCGGCTTCATGATGGCCATTGCCATGCTCTTTGCAGGTGCCTTCTTCAAGGTGGGTGCAGCACCCATGCACGTGTGGATTCCTGACGTATACCAAGGTTCCCCGACCCCGACCTCATGCTTCCTGGCGGTAGCATCCAAGACGGCAGGTTTCGTTGTTCTCTGCGCCTTGGCACTTCCCTTTGCCCCGGTGTATGTTCCCGGCAGCATCATCTACAACATGATGTCCTGGACCATCGCCATTGTAGCAGCCGCCACGCTGCTCATCGGTAACCTTGGTGCCCTGCGCCAGAACAACCTCAAGCGCCTTCTGGGTTACTCCTCCATTGGTCAGGCCGGTTTCATTCTGGTCTTCTTCCTGGGCCTGAATGGCAGAACCCTGGAAACGCTGGTCGGCTCCTATCTTGCCGCATACGCACTGGCCACCATCGCAGCCTTCTTTGCCATTGCCATGGTGCGCACCCAGCGTGGCAGCGAAGAGATTTCCGCCTTCCGCGGTCTGGCCAAGACCAACCCGCGCACCGCGTTCCTCATTACTGTAAGCTTTGCCTCCTTGGCAGGCGTACCGCTGACCGCAGGCTTCATGGTGAAGCTTTCCTCCTTCATCATTGCCGTGGGCACAATGCTCCAGACCCCTGCTCTGGGCTGGCTGCTTCCCATCATGATTATCACCGCTGGCGCTGGTTTCTACTACTACTTCAAGGTCATCCGCGCCATGTACTGGGAAAAGCCGCAGGCTGGTGACCAGCCGCTTCAGGTACCGGTCTGCACAACAGCCGTACTCACGGCCTGCACCATCATCCTGTTCCTGCTGGGCACCATGCCCTTGTTCATGGGCTGATAAAGCAGAAACACCAGAACAGCCTTTTGCTTCCCCCCGCCGGCATCACCACCAGCGGGGGGGATTTTTTCCCGGGGCTGTGACATTATATCTCCTTGCATCTACTGCATTGCACGATATAATAGAGGCATGCCTAATGTTTCCCTTTCCCTCGGGCCTCAGTCATACGAGGTACATGTAGCCAACGGCGCATTGGAATCCATAGGTTACCTCTGCAGCAGTGTGCGGCTGGACGGCAAAGCCGCCATTATCAGCGATTCCAACGTAGCCCCGCTCTATGCAGAACGCGTGCGACTGAGCCTGGAAGAAAGCGGGTTCACCACCACGGTGCATATCTTCACCGCCGGCGAAGCCAGCAAGAACCTCAGCACCATCGAAACACTGGCAAACGAAATGGTGCAAGCCGGGCATGACCGCACCAGTTTCATCGTAGCCCTGGGTGGTGGTGTAGTGGGGGATATGGCAGGCTTCCTGGCAAGCATCTACTACCGCGGTATTCCCTTTGTGCAGATTCCTACCAGCGTCATGGCTCAGGTAGATAGTTCCGTAGGCGGAAAAACAGCCGTAGATATAGAACGCGGGAAAAACCTCATTGGCGCCTTCCATCAGCCCCGGCTTGTCCTCATTGACCCCACCACCCTCACCACCCTCTCCCCCCGTCTCATCCGCGAAGGCATGGCAGAAATGGTCAAACACGCCGCCATCCGCAAACCGTCCATGCTGCCCGTACTTCGCGAACTGGCAGATGAAATTGAGCTGGGATTCACCCTGAACACCATCGAACGGCTGCCCGATATCATTGCCGCGAACATATCCATCAAGGCCCGCATCGTAGAAGAAGACGAGAAAGAAACCCTGGGCATCCGCGCCTTCCTCAACCTGGGGCACACCATCGGACACGGCATTGAAGCCGCCCTGCCCTACGGGGAACTGCTGCATGGAGAAGCCGTCAGTCTCGGGCTTCGCGCAGCGCTTTTCCTTTCACGCCGGCACGCCGGGCTGAGCGCAGCAGAAGAACGCGATCTGCTGGAAACCCTGCAGGCACTTGAATTGCCGCTCACCCTGCCCGATGGGGTGAACATAGACCGCGCGCTCGCCCTCACCGCAAGTGACAAGAAATTCCAGAACGGAGCTATCCGCTTCGTTCTGCTCAAACAACTCGGATACCCCATCCTCAGCAAGGCCATCACCAAAGCCGACCTCGCAGAAGCACTTACAGTGATTAGTGATTAATGATTAGTGATTAATTTTCACCTCACTATTCACTCCTTCACTATTCACTCCTTCATTAATCATTAATCACTAATCACTCCCCATGACCGATCCACGCACCACTCAACTCGCACAGAACCTCATCCGCCACTCCTGCCGCGTACAACCCGGCGAACACGTTCTGCTCGAAATCATCGACGCACCGGATGAAATCGCCATCGAACTCATCCGCGCCGTACGCGACGCCGGCGCCCACCCGCACATCAACCTGCGCCATGGCCGCGTCACCCGCGAAATGTTTGCCGGCGCAACCGATGAGCAGTACGCCTCCATTGCCGGTTTTGAGCTGGCAGAAATGCAGGCCATGGATGCCTACATCGCCATCCGCGGCGGGCACAACAGTTTCGAAAACTCCTCCGTGCCGGCAGAAAATATGGCACTGGCACAAAAACACATGCGCCCGGTTCACAACCACCGCGTCTGCAAGACCAAGTGGTGCGTACTCCGCTGGCCCACCCCCAGCATGGCCCAGGGTGCCGGCATGAGTACAGAAGCATTCGAGGATTTCTACTTCCGCTGCTGCCTGGCTGATTATGGTCAGCTGCGCGTAGCCATGGACAAACTGGCAGAGCGCATGATGCGCACCGACCGCGTGCGCATCACCGGACCCGGCACAGACCTGACCTTCTCCATCAAAGGCATGCCGGCGCACCCCTGCGCAGGCGAAATGAACATACCGGACGGTGAAGTCTTCACAGCCCCCATCAAGGACAGCGTGAACGGCACCATCCACTACACCGCCCCTACCCTGTTCCAGGGCATCCCGTTCGATGGCATCCGCCTCACCTTCAAGGATGGCAAGATTGTAGAAGCCCATTGCAACGGCAATGAAGAGGCACTCAATAAGATTCTCGATACAGATGAAGGCTCCCGCTACATCGGCGAGTTCGCGCTCGGGGTCAACCCGTACATTCTCCAGCCCATGCGAGATATCCTCTTTGACGAGAAAATCGGCGGTTCCTTCCACTTCACCCCCGGGCAGGCATACGAAAACTGCGATAACGGCAACCGCTCACAAGTTCACTGGGACATGGTCTGCATCCAGCGCGCTGACTACGGCGGCGGCGAAATCTGGTTCGACGACGAACTCATCCGCAAGGACGGAATCTTTACGGATTCAGAATTGGCAATTCTGAATCCGAAGAATGATTAATTACTAATGATTAGTGATTAATATGGATAATACGGCGGCAGATGACAGGAAATATGCTGATTTACGGCAGCGAACGAAAAATTTCGGGCTGCGCGTCATTCGCATGTGGAAATACCTTCCGAAAACAACCGTGGCACAAGTCCTCGGCAAACAATTACTCCGAAGCGCCACATCGGTTGCCGCCAATTATCGTGCCGCCTGCATAGCCAAAAGCGACGCTGATTTTTACCATAAAATCAAAATCTGCCAGGAGGAATCCGATGAATGTATCCTTTGGCTTGAATACCTCATCGAGGGCGAAATCCTCCCGGAAAATAAACTCTCTGCCCTGCTGGACGAAGCAAAACAGCTCGCAGCCATTATGACAGCATCCTCCCTTACCGTCCACAAGCGTCTGCAGACAATCAAAAATTAACCATTAATCATTAATCACTAATCATTAATCACTAATCATTTCACTATGAAGGACCCACGTTATACCCAGCTTGCTGAGCAGGTCGTGAACTATGCCGTCCGCGTGCAGGCGGGAGAACACGTCAACCTGCGCATGCAGGACATCCCGGATGCCATGGTGGTGGAGCTTATCCGCGCCGTTCGCCGCGCCGGCGGCGTTCCTCATGTCGATATCACCCACGCCAACGTTTCCAGAGAACTCGCCATCGGTGCAACTGATGAGCAGTATGAACTGGACGGTCGCTACCGTTTGCAGCGAGCCGAGGACATGCAGGTCCACATCTGCTTCTACGCTGACTACAACAGCTTTGAAAATGCGGATGTACCCGGTGAACGCATGCAGATTATCAGCCGCCACCTCAAACCAGCCAGCGATATCACCTGCAACCGCCGCAAATGGACCATCCTGGCATGGCCGACCCCCAGCATGGCCCAGGCTGCAGGCATGAGTACAGAGGACTTTGAGGATTTCTATTTCCGCTGCTGTCTGGCAGATTACGCAGCCATGAAGGGAGGCATGCTGCATCTCAAAAAGCTCATGGAAGCAACTGACCGCGTGCGCATCACAGGGCCGGGAACAGACCTGAGTTTTTCCATCAAGGGAATCCCGGCAATCCCCTGCTGCGGAGATTGCAACATCCCCGATGGTGAGGTATACACAGCCCCGGTCATGGACAGCATTAACGGCACCATCACATACAACGCCCCGAGCATTTACCACGGAGTTCCATTCGATGGGGTGCGATTCCGCTTCGAAAATGGCAAAATTGTGGAAGCCCACTGCAACGGCAATGAAGAAGCCCTGCACAAGATTCTGGATTCAGATGCAGGCGCCCGCTACATCGGCGAATTCGCCCTGGGCCTCAACCCGCATATTCTGAAGCCGATGCGCGATATCCTGTTCGATGAGAAAATTGCAGGATCCTTCCACCTGACCCCGGGGCAGGCGTACGATGAAGCCCCCAACGGTAATCACTCCTCGGTTCACTGGGATCTCGTCTGCATCCAGCGCCCGGAATATGGAGGCGGGGAAATCTGGTTCGATGATACGCTCATCCGCAAGGATGGTCGCTTCCTTGACCCGGAACTTCAAATCTTCAACCCGTAACAAACGGGCAATTTATCCATGCTCCTCGAAAAGCAGATTATTTTTTCTGTTCAACTCGAGATGAGCATGCTAGAATAACACAAGCATGAGTGCAGGTGACGGCAGAGAGGGCAAAATCCGCGTAGCCCTGGCCAAAGGCCAGTTGGGCGGAAAACTGGCAGGCATGAGCCTGCCCAGGCAGATTGTATCCATCGCGCTCTGGCCATTGCTGGAGCAGGTGATGAGCTTCATCTGCGCGTCTACCTCACTGGTGCTGGCTACTCACATGGGGGACCATGGTGAAAAAACCGCCCAGATTGCCTCAGGCATCGGCGTCACCTCCTTCGTGATGTGGCTGGGCTTCGTCATGCAGGGCGCCGTGGGCATGGGCGCCACGGCCATTGTCAGCCGCATGACAGGAGCCCGCAAATATGAGGATGCCAACTATGCCGCCAATCAATCAGCCGTGCTGGGCCTCATTGCAGGTTTTCTCTCAGCCCTGCTGATGTACGGAACAGCAGATTTTCTCGTATCACAGGTCCTGAGTCTGAGTGACTATGCCCGGGAAGTAGCCCTGCGCTACATGTACACCGGCTGCTGGGTGGCCATTTTCTCAGGCGTGGTCTTTGCATTGAATGCCTCATTGCGCGGGGCAGGAGACACCCGCACTCCATTCATCATCATGCTCGTGGTAGATGGTCTGAACATCATATTCAGCCTCTTCCTGGTCAGAGTCTGCGGCATGTTTGTGGAGGGTCTGGCGCTGGGTATGATTGGCGGCATGGCTGTTGCAGCCGCCGTACTGCTGGGCATCATGCTTGCCCGCACAATCAGATTGCGCCGGCAGATGAGAAACCAGAGTCTGGATGACTACTGCGCCAGCCAGGGCAGCAGCTATGCGCCGCCGCTGTTTCTGAATCTCCGGAGCATGCGGATTGACTGGAGCATGATGTACCGCATCCTCAGCATCGGGGTACCCCAGGCCATCGAAGTCGGCGGCATCTGGGTCATTCAGATATTCGTATTAAGAATCATCTCCTCCCTGGGAGATGCCGCCGTCGGCGCACACAACATTGCCATCCGCATCGAATCCCTGAGCTTCCTGCCCGGCTTTGCCATCGGCATGGCCGGCGCCACGCTCGTAGGTCAGTATCTGGGAGCCCGCAGCGTGCGACTCGCGCTCGAAACCGCCCGCAAATGCATCCGGTACAGCGTCTTCTTCATGGGCTGCATGGGCGTTGTCTTTGCCCTGTGCCCGGATATCTTTGTGAGCATCTTTGCCGCAGGCTCACCGGAACTCAGCGCCGCCACCCGCCCCGTGGTGCAGGTCTTCCTCATCATCGAGCCATTCTATGCCGCCATGCTGATATGCAAGATGTGCCTGAGAGGCGCAGGCGATACCCGGCGAGTCATGTGGGTATCATACGGCGGTATGGGCTTCTTCCGCGTCATCTGCCTGCTCGTGTGGAACAACCTGTGGCCGGAATCCATTACGCTGGTGGGAATCTGGATGCTGATTGCCTGCGATATGCTGGTAGAATATCTGATACTCCGCAAGATGCTCTTCGGGCTGCGCTGGGCACGTAAAAAAGTATAATTTCCCCTTATGAAACAAGACTGGCTGGTCAGCATCCCGGAAAACCGGCGGCTCATTCTCTTCATGCTGGGCTGGGGAGCCACCCCAAATGCCGTTCAGCACCTGCCCATTCCCGCCGGGTACGACATTCTCTGCTGTTATGACCACCGGAGTCTCAGCATCCTGAATCCGGCAGACTTTGCCCAGTACGAGCAGATATACCTCTTTGCCTGGTCATTCGGAGTATGGGTCGCTGAGCAGAGCTGCCAGCAACTCCCACTCCGCAAGGCAATCGCCATCAACGGCACCCCCTACCCCGCCAGCCAGCAATACGGGCTGCGCCTGAAAGTGCTACAGCGCACCATCCGCTCGGTTGCAGCCATGGGCGGCAACCCGTTCAAGGACGAAAGCACCCCGGAACGCTATGCCCCGGACGGAGCATTTCCGGTACCCTCCCCCCAGGAGCAGGTTGAAGAACTTGATTTCCTGGCAGAAGCCTGCCAGACACTACCCGAGCAGCCGCACCTCCCCTGGACCCGCGCCTACATTGCCACCCGGGACGAAATCTTCCCGCCTGCCCGCATGCAGGCATACTGGGGAGAACTGGGGCAGGATTTCAATAGCTATCATTACCCGTTCCACCACGCAGCCATTGTGCTGGATGAACTGGACTAACCCTATTTGGGAGGCATATCCATGCACTCTCTCGCCTTCCTCGACAAGTCGATATGAGTCTTATCAACCACGCATGACTCGTGGACTCGGATTTGCCTGGCATCCAGCACCACTTTCTTCAGAATCATGGTATCCAGCAGATTGGTCTTTTCGTAGCTGAACTGCACCTGGCTGTTTCTACCATCACTGCAAATATGGATATAGATGTAACCATCCGTCCTGCGGTACCCGGATTTCGTCCTATTCTCATTCTGAGCCCACAAAATCATACGGTCACCTGGTTTTGAAATGTACCAGTACTTATCCCCAATACGCTTGAAATCCCAATTATAATTCAAATCCATCCGGGAAGATGGTACGTTATTCAGACCCCAGTACAGCCACGTGTGGTGAATGATGTAATAATGAGCATCCAGCCGGACTGCTTCCGTTTTGGCGGGAACAAACGATAGGCGGAAACGCACCGAATACGGTAAGGTTTTTGAGTACCTGGCCTTTTTCAACGCACGTTGGAAGCGCTCATTGAATTCCTTGCCACTCTCCTTTGCAGGCGCCTCTTTCTTCACAGCCGGCGTCGACAGGACTGGCCTGAACCCCTTGCTCCGCGGAGCAGCACACACGCATCCTACCCCGAACAGCAACAGCATCGCAACCAGACAATTCTTCATACGTTTTGATAACTGAAACACAGCAACTCAGAGTATAGAAGCAGCTTCCTTGCAGGTCAAGCCAAATTGACCTCCACCAGCAGCACACCGGCGCAAATCTGACGGTGAGAACCACGCAAGACACAATAGCAGCTTCATAAAACGATACACCAGATAATATACTTGCATGAGCACCCCCGTTTTGATAAACTTTCGGTCATACAAACACCATGGTCACCACAGTATACCCCTACGGCGAAGATTTTCCGATTCTGAAGATAGAAACCACCCTTTGCACGGCAGAGATTTCCCTCTACGGAGGTCACGTACTCAGCTGGGCACCAACGGGGCACAAACCCGTTATCTACATGAGCCCCAACGCCGTTTTCAAGAAAGGCAAAGCCCTGCGCGGAGGCATTCCGCTGTGCTGGCCCTGGTTCGGCAAGAACACGGAGGATGCCTCCAAGCCCTCACACGGCATTGCCCGCATCTCAACCTGGCAGGTAGGCCGCTGTGAGGAAGGTGAAGACGGGCGCGTGAACCTGCTGCTGGCACTGCCGCCGGAAGATGAAATGATGCCCAGTGGCGCACTTGCCATGGAAATCGGCAATGAACTGACCATGAGCCTCATCACGCTTGATGTACCCCGTGCCATGCCCTATTCCGCCGCCATGCACACCTATTTTGCCGTAAGCGACTACGAACAGGTAGCCGTAACCGGACTGGAGGAACTCGCCTTCACCGAATTTGCGGATGACGCCATCCCGCACCCGGAGGACCCCCTCATTCCCCTGGGGCACATTGACCGCATCTACCATCCGGTTCCGGAAAACGCGGAAATCACCATCCATGACCCCGCCTGGGAGCGCAGCATCCGCATCTGCCGCGCCGGCAGCGCCTCCGCCGTTGTGTGGAACCCCGGCGCTGAACTGGCTGCCGGAATGAACGACCTCGGCTCCGGTAATGAACGCGGATTCCTGGCTGTGGAAACCACCGTGGTTCCGGCAGAGAACATCATGCTGCGCTGCGGGGAAACCCACGAACTCACCACCCGGATTCAAGTATTCGGCGTCAACTGAACCATGCGGAAATCCCTGAAAGTTCTGGCATTCTGCGCCAAAATGATGAGCTTTGTCCTTCTTTCACTGCTCATCATCATCCTGGCGGCAGAGGGGTACACCAATTACAAAGCCAACCGCTACTGCCACCAACAGGTAGAAGAATGCCGCAGCGGGGATGTAGGGCTGGTGCTGGGCTGCAGCAAGTTTTTCAAGCGCGGGGTTCCGAGCCCCTATTTCAGTGGGCGCATGGAGGCCGCTGCCCGGCTCTGGAAAAGCGGCAAGCTCAGCTGCATCATTGTTTCCGGCGACAACCGCGAGAAATACTACAACGAACCCAGGGACATGAAAGATGCCCTTGTGGCGCTCGGCGTGCCGGAGGACAAAATCGTCTGCGACTATGCAGGGCTGCGCACATACGATTCCGTGGTCCGCGCCAGGCATATTTTCGGCGCAGAGAAAATCACCGTTGTCACCCAGACATACCATGCCAAACGCGCAGTTGCAACTGCCCGCCAGCTGGGAATTGACGCAGAAGGATACTGCGCAGGCAGCGTTCCCGTCAACCGCCCCACCCTGCTGCGCCAGTTCCTGAGGGAGCGAGCTGCACGGGTTGCCATGTTGTTTGACCTCGCAACGAGCCATGAGCCCCGCCATTTGGGGCAGAGCATTCCCCTGCCGCAATAAACCGCACGACCACCACCATCTCTCCACCATGTTTTCCCTCATTTCCTGCTCAGCCATGGCCGGCGTAGCCGAATGGGTCTGCTGCCCCGGCGAACTGAATGCCCCGCTTTACCGGGCCCTGGCCAACTGCCCGGTTGTCCACCGTTGGAGTGTGGCAGATGACCGGGCCGCCGCATTTTTCGCCCTTGGTCGCGTCCAGGCCACCGGGCATCCGGTTGTTGTAGTAGCAGGCAGCGGTTCCTCAGCCGCCGCCATGACCCCGGCTGTCATCAATGCCTACTACCAGCGGCGCCCGCTGGTGGTACTCACCATGGACACCATAGACGGGTGTGGCGGCACAGGCGCCCCGCAGCGGGTAGAACAGGAAGCCCTGTTCGGCATGTATGCCCCCACTCTGGAGCTGAACCTCCCCTGCCCGGTTTCCGACCTGCCGGACCTGGTCGATGCGCTGGGCGAAGGATTCCCCCTTCACCTTCACGTGCGGCTCGATGAACAGGCCGAACCGCCATGCAACGATTTCAGCAGCATTGAAGTCGCAGAACCGCCGGCACCGCCGCGTTTCCGTGGCTCACTGGTGGCGGTCTCCCAAATGCTGCGCTTCCGTTCCATGGAAGGGCTGGTTCTCATCATCGGCGCCCTCAACCCGGATGAACAGGAACCCGTTCTCTGGCTTGCACAGACCCTCCGAGTCCCCGTGCTGGCAGAAGCCAGCAGCGGCTTGAGAGAGGAACTGGCACCCTATCTGCTGCACGGCGGCGATGACATTCTGCGCCAGAACCCGCCGCGTTATGTGCTGCGCGTTGGCGATGTTCCCACCGGCGCCTTCTGGAAAGCACTGGAAAACCTGCCCCAGACAGAGGTTTTCTCCCTCACCCGCACCGGTTTCTCCGGGCTCACCCGCAAGAGCCACGTGACAGAAGGTGAGCTGGAGCAGATCATGAAAGCCATGGGGGATGTCCCCCACATTGGCGATACGGAACGCCTGCTGACCCGCAGCCGCCACATGGCAGCCAGACTCGAGGAACTTCTCCTCGGTTACCCCGAATCTGCCGAATCTCTGATTCGTGCGTTCTCCCGCTTTGCCTGCATCGGGGATGTCATCTGCCTGGGCAGCGCTACCACGGCCAGACTCTGGAACCGCTATGCCCAGTACAACGTCCCCACGCTTTACCTGAGGGACCTTCACACCACCGGGTCAGATGGCGCACTGAGTACCTTCCTCGGCAATGCGGCTGATGCCTCTGCCGCATACTGCCTGCTGGGGGATCTCACCCTGCTGCGCGACATCAACGGCGCGGCCCTGCTGCCTCAGTTACCTCCCGGTAAACGCGTTGTCGCCGTGCTGAATAACGATGGCGCCGCGGCTGCAATCTCTGCCGCAGCCAATGACCCAGAAATGGAACGCCTCCTCGTCCAGCCCCAACCCTTCCGCATGCAGGAAATCGCACGGCTCTGGGGCGCCGAATATCACGCCGTTTACTGCGAAGCTGACCTCGAAATCCTTGACTCACTGGAAGACAACGCCTTCGTTCTCCTTGAACTCATTCCTGACGGGCACATGGCCGGATAGCGCAAAAAAACGGGTGAAAATTTTACCAAATCACCACAGCACACGTCAAGCACCAATCACGACCGCAGCGCATTTTTTTCTTGACAACTAGTTAACAAATCTTTATCATGTCGCAGACATGAGACTTACCATGACCATACTGACAGGACTGATGATGGTGCTGGCAGTGCAGGCCGAGATTGTGACTGCGCTGCGCCCCGCTATCAGGGAAGCCGCTGCCAAAAATGGTGTGGATCCCGTGCTCATGGAGGCCATTATGCGTTATGAATCAGCAAATGGCACCTCCAGCGCAGCCCGCAGAAAGAACAATCTGGCGGGTATTATGGGAAGCCGCGGACAGCGACGTTATGAAACCAAAGAAGCTTGCGTGGAAGACCTTGCCCGCCTGCTGGCAGAATACCGGACCAAAGGGCGCGTAACCCTGGTCCAGATTAGCCGGGCATACTGCGACAGCCACCAGAAATGGGTGAACCGCGTCACAACGTATATGGGCGCCATCCGTTCCGGCAAGTGGGGACAATACGACGAAAGCTGAATCCCAGCCAAAAATTCACAGAAAAAAAGCCTGAGTACCACTCAGGCTTTTTTTATCAATCACGGTGGTAAGGCGAGCCCGCCAACAGGGTATGAACGCGGTAAATCTGCTCCAGCAGCACCACCAGCGCCAATTCATGCTGCATGGTATGGCGCCCCATGCAAAGCACATGGTCACATGCAGCCCGCAACGCCGGGGTGTGCCCATCCGCCGCACCAATCAGAAAGGCAACATGCTTGACCGCCTGCAGCTGCCAGTGGCGCACACGGGATTCAAATTCGCGTGTCGACCAGTTTTCCCCGCGCTCATCCATAGCAATGCGCAAGCAGCCTTCACTAGCCTCAAGCAGCCGGGCAGAGACCGCCTCGGAATCCCCGGCCTTCACATAGCGCAATTCCACCTTCCCGAGCGGGCGCAAGCGTTCCTCGAAGAACTTAACCCCATCGCGGGCATAAGCAATGGAAGGCTTTGCAGCGGCAATGATACGAAAATCCATAACACCCCCACAGTACAACAAGAGGCAGAGCGCGTCAACCCTTTTGCTTGACACAAGTAGTCAGTCTGCTACAATGAACGGGCTATGATTCTTGCTATCCCTTTAGGATATTTTGTTGCAATTTTTCTTCTCATCAGCGGTATACTCTGCGGAATCGAGTATATAGACCAGCCCCACATAGACATGACCCGAGCCCAGCTGTTATATGGTCTGGTCGTTACAGCATGGCCTGCAGCCCTTGGCGTCATCATCCTGCTCCTGATTCAACTCAACAGGCAACTGGAAAACCTGCGGTTAGTTGCCAGTTACAGCCCGACTCCCGAAAAGGAAAAAACGGCTAAAAAAGCACAGCCGCGCAAGGAAGC
>JAZRJB010000039.1:0-27923 GCA_045645565.1 Akkermansia sp.
TCACGTTGGCCTCGATGAGGGCAGCGGCGGCCTTGGCCATGTTCATGGTCTGATCCTCCAGGGATTCACGGACACCAAGACGGCGGCCGTCAATCGTAGGACGGATTCCGATTGTGGGCAATGTATCGTACTTCATATACGTTTGGTTTGGGTTAAATGGTTATTATTTATCAGAGGAAGTGGTGGGCTTGCGGAAGATGAGGCTGTATACCAGCACCACCGCAAAGCAGATGGCGGGCACGATGAACGAGGCACGCACGGCAGCCGTGCTGGTGCCCAGGTTCGTGTCCCAGGTATTGTCCATACCGGCGGTCAGGAACAGCCAGCCGGATTCAGCATCGCCAATGATGCCGGCCATCCAGGGCGTGATAAGGGCGCCACCCAGAATGGCCATGATGAGACCGGCGGCACCCAGCTTCACGTCGCGCTGGTTCAGCCCCCCCAGGGCAATGCCGTAGATGGTGGGGAACATAAGGCTCATGCAACCGGACATGGCGATGAGGCAAAGCACGTTGGCAGAGAAATCAAGGCCACCGATGCTGAAGAGTACAGTGCTGGGCAGGTAGATGGTGCCGGCGCAGCAGGCGATGGCGGCGATGGCGAACAGGCTCATCATGCTGGCGGGGTTGAACTTCTTCATGTAGTACGTGGCAACCCAGCGGCATACAATGAAGAGAATAAGAGAAATCAGGTAGTAGGTGGCTGCAGTAGCGGGAGTTACCCCCATCTCCTTGCAGCAGTATACGTTCAGATAGGTCCAGGCGGCAATCTGCACACCCACGTAGAAGAACTGGGCAATCACACCACACCAGTAGCGAGGCTGGCTCAGCAGGGAGAACAGCATGGCGCGGTAATCTCCCACCAGGAACAGATATACAATCGGGCCCAGGGTACCGCAGAGCACCCAGGTCACCTTGTCCATATCCGGGAACAGGAAGTACAGCACCGTAAGCGGCACAATGGCGAACAGGGCGGCGATAAACACGCGCATACCGCTGCCGCTGCCCTGCCGGGGCTCAGCGGTGGTCTCCTGGGTGTCCTTCACGCGCAAGAAGAAGAGCCAGATGAGGAAGGCAATACCGCACAGGCCTACATACGGAGCGCATACCCAGAACAGTTCACTGTGTACAATCTCCTTGAGCTGCTCAGTGGGCATGGCAGCGCGTTCATCTGCCGTGGCAGGGTTCAGATTGCTCAGAATAAGCTGCTGAGCCAGAAGAATACCAGCAATGGAACCCACCGGATTGAAAGCCTGAGCAAAGTTCAGGCGCCGCACCGCCGTCTTATCCGGCCCCAGTGAAATCACATAAGGGTTGCAGGTTGTCTCCAGCACAGAGCAACCACAGGCCACCACGAAAATGGCAATGAAATAAATCTCAAAACTCTGGTGAATACAGGCCGGTATATAGCAGAGCGCACCTGCAATGTACACCCCCAGACCAATCAGCACGCCTTTTTTATAGGAGAACTCCTCAATCAGAATGGAGGCAAAGATGGCCAGCACAGCATAGGCGCCATAGAAAGCAACCTGCACCAGAGCAGCCTGCTCCTGCGGTATCGTGAAGATATTCTTAAAGGCCGGCACCAGGTTGTCGGTCATATTATTCAGCAGGCCCCACAGGGCAAAACAGCTGACCAGCATGAAGAACACCGGACGGAACTTACGAGGCACCACCGGAGTCAGATCTTTCTGGGCATTCGTGCTCATATCGTGCGCATTTTACCACAATCATCCGTCAGGTCAACACGGAAAAACCAATCTCATCCAGAAAATATCATATAACATGAAATCTGCCCACACCTCCTCCATTTGAATCAATCCTTTCCTGCCTGACTCCTATAAACAATTTTTCCGAGGTTACGCTTTACGAATGCAGATATGTATTAAAACCACCATCTCTAATCGCGTCTATCAGCATCTTCTCCGTAGGGCGCACTCCCTTGCTTAGCATCCTTTCGGCGGCATCAAACGCACCTGCGTTCACGGCATGCTCCAAGCAGGCAAACTGGAAGTCATTATCCCACACCCTTGCCCGACGCGCCCAATGCATAACAATTTTCCGCCTGTTACTTATCCAACACCTTCAACTACATAGCCTTATCAACCGGAGACACGGAACCATACTCAACCAGAATATGAGTCAAGATTACCCGAACGGCAATGGCTTGCAAACATGACTGCCAGTATGACTATTGTATCATATTTTTCAAGCTTTATTTAGGTCAAGCAAATGACAGGCTGACTCAGGCTAAAAGTCAACAAGTAAGCAATCCAGTTGAATTCTGCACCATTTTCATTGACTCACCCGCGCGCATGTGGCAATATACACGCGTTATGTTAAAAGGAATTTCCCCCGTTATCTCCCCCACCCTGCTCAAGATTCTGGCCGAAATGGGCCATGGTGACGAAATCGTGCTTTCCGATGCCCATTTCCCGGCTCACACTTTCAACAGCACCGTAGTGCGCGCCGATGGTTTGGGTGTGGATACCCTGCTCAAGGGCATCATCCCCCTGTTTGAGCTGGACAGCTACGCCACCCCCGTCATCATGATGGAGGCCGTTCCCGGCGATACGCTTGACCCCGCAGTGGAAGCCAAGTACCGCGCTGCCATGGGCTACGAAGGCACCATCGAGCGCATGGAACGTTACGCTTTCTACGAGCGCGCCAAGAACGCCTATGCCTGCGTCATCTCCGGTGAAACGGCCAAATACGGCAACATCATCATCAAGAAGGGTGTCACCCCCATCTGCGACTAAATGTACCGCATCTGCAAAAGCATTGAGCTGGAAAGCGGGCACCTACTCTCCAAGCACCCGGGCAACTGCCAGTTTCCGCACGGCCATACCCGCAGCGTAGAACTCATCTTTGCGGCAGAAACCCTGGATGAGCATGAAATGGTCATGGATTTCAAAGCCATCAAGGAAATGATGGGTGAATTCCTGGAGCAGTTCGACCACGCGCTCTGCATGAACGCCAATGACCCGAACTACGAAAAGTTCCGGGCGATTTACGGAAACCGCATCATTCCCTTTGAACAAGGAGACCCCACCAGCGAGGCCATGGCCCGCGTGGTGTTCGAACACGCCGCTGCTGCGCTGAAGAGCGCACAGGCAGGCAACTGCAACTACCCGGTGCGCGACTGCGTGCGCCTGGAACGTGTCCGCGTCTGGGAAACCAGCAGCAGTTGGGCGGAATACGAAGGGTAAGCCCTGTTCCAGCAGCCTAATAAAAAAAACAACCACCTGAGTATCTTCTCAGGCGGTTGTTTTTATTTCAAAATCACACACCCAGCTCTTCCTGGATGATTTCAAGGATACGCTCATGCACCTCCTGCACGGAACCATCAGCCTCCACATGGTGCAGCCAGGGCATTTCCATGGAGGAGTAGATAGCCGCGCAATCTGTAAGGAACTTTTCATTCTCGAATGCATCCTTGGCGTTGCCGCGCGCGTGCATGCGTTCCTGGGAAAGTTCAATGGGAATATCCAGCCACAGGGCCACATCTGGAATCGTGGCAAATGCTTCATTCCACTCGCGGATTTCCTCTACATTTGCCCCACTGGCACCCTGATATGCCATCATGGAAAGGTAATAACGATCCAGCAACACCCATTTACCAGCCTGAAGTGCCGGTTCAATCACCTCGCGCACATGCTCACGGCGGTCCTGCAGCAGACAGGCAATCTCTTCTTCGATGGAAAGGCGGTCTCCCGCCATGGCCGCTTCGCGAACGCGCATTCCCCAGGGACCGCGGGTGGGTTCAAACCCCGTCACTACATCAATACCACGCGCACGCAGATACCGGGCCAACAACTCCACCTGGGTTGACTTGCCCGTGCCGTCAATCCCTTCAAAAACAATCAAAGAGCCTCTTAGGTGAGGAGAATCAGATTCCATAGTGAGGTGACGATAGCACACCCGCCCCCACCCCGCAAGCACAAAGTGCTGAAAAATATGCAAAATTCCCATTGATAATGGCATCACCGCTCCTTTTGCCTTGCTAAAACAGCTAGTGGGTGGCATAATGACGTCCGCATGGCCGGCATCTGCGCAATTTTCACCCATTTCAACAGCAAGGAGCGTACGCTCACCTGCCTGAGTCGTCTCGCTCAGCAAACCCGCCGCCCGGATTATATCGTCATCATCAACAATGGAGCTGCTGATGACCCGGTCCTTCCTGAAATTCAAAAATTTGCAGATTCGCAATTTCCGGAGAAAATCCTTCACATTCTGCAAATGGAAACCAACCTGGGTAATGCAGGAGGATGCGCCCGCGGGCTGAATTACGCCTTTGGCGAACTGGGTGCAGATTTCACCTGGGTTCTGGATGATGATTCCTGGCCGCGCCCGCATACGCTGGAGCGCCTGCTGACCGTTCAGGTTGATGACACCACCGTGCGCATGAGTGCAGTGGTAGATCCCGCAAAGAGTGATGAACTCAGCTGGCCGCTCACCATCCCGGACGCTCAGCCCGAACGGTGGAAAAATGCTATCTGCCGTGCAGATTTGCCGGAGGGCAACATCATCCCGAGCCGGGGCGGCTGGCTTGGCGCCCTTTACCCGCGCCTGGCCTGGCAGAAGGCAGGCTTACCCACAGAAGCTCTCTTTATCCGCGGGGAGGACGAAGAATACCCCTGGAAAGTGCGCGCAGCCGGGTTCCAGTTCGTCACCGTCCTCGACTCTGAGCTGGAACACCCATCCGCCGCCATTCCGCTGATTCATTACCGCATTGCCCACCGTTCATTCTTTTATGAACCCGGTCTGCATATCTCCCGCCAGTATTACAAGAACCGCAACTGGGCGTGGCTGCAGCGGCTCCGGGCTCCGCATGACTACCTGCGCCGGCTGGCAGCCTGCGGGTTCTACATCGCCTTATCCATCAACGCTATGCTGCAGAGCCACGAACTGAGCATCCCGCGCATTTACCACCTGTTCCGCGCGCTGCATAATGGCTTCTACGGCAAGCTGAGACCCTTCTGATGCGGAGAAAAATTCCAATTTGCGCAAATTTGTCTTTACAAATGACGAGTAATCGCTATAATCTGCGTCCCGACGCATAAGCTTCTCAACATAACACTAACATATCACCACAAACATCATGAAAGTTCTTTCCTCACTCGCATCCATGAAGCGCCGTCACGCTGATTGCCAGATTGTGAAGCGCAAGGGCACGCTCTACGTGATCTGCAAGAGCAATCCTAAGTTCAAGGCTCGTCAGGGTACGACGGCCGGCACCCGCCTCAGCAAGAAGGGCGTGAAGTAAAATTTATCCCGTCCCCTGCTTCTCGTCGGGGATTTTGACAGAGAGAAGACCGGTGTTATCTGCCCCGGTCTTTTTTCGTGTTCCACCGCCATGAATCAAAACATCCGCACCCAGATACTCCCGCTCGGCGATTTCACGTTTGACAACGGAGACACCCTGCCCGGCATCCAGCTTGCCTACGAAACGTACGGGGTCCTTAATGCTGAGAAGAGCAATGCCATTCTGCTTTTTCATGCCCTGACCGGCAGCCACCATGCCCACGGTTTCAATGACCACCTGCCAGAAGCTGGTGATTTCTGGCAACCTGAAAATTATGAAGGATGGTGGGACCGCATGATTGGCTCCGGCAAACCTCTGGATACGGATAAGTATTTTATCATCTGCATCAATTATCTGGGCAGCTGCTACGGCAGCAGCGGCCCCACCAGCACCGCACCTGATGGCGAGCCGTGGGGCAGCCGCTTCCCCCTGGTAAATGCAAACGACCAGGCCAGGGCCCAGATTCAGGTGCTGAATCATTTCGGCATCGAGCGGTTCACAGTAGTCGGCCCCAGCCTGGGCGGTATGCTTTCCCTTTCACTTGCCACGCTTTACCCGACCCGCATCAAGAACATCATCATCATCGGCGCCGGGTACAAGCCCTCTATTGAGCATAAGCTGGAAGCCTTCGAACAGATTATGGCCATAGAGCTTGACCCCGCATACTGCGAGGGTCGCTACCCGCTCAGCGCCCCACCCCGCCGGGGGCTCGCGCTGGCGCGCATCATCAGCCACAAGCTCTTTGTCAACCAGCGCGGTCTTGAAAAACGCGCGCGCAAGGGTGTTTCCGACCGCAAAGGCATGCTTACCTGGTACAGCCCCACGCGCAACACGGAAAGCTACATGCTGCACCAGGGCACAAAGTTTGCCAAGCGTTACGATGCCAATGCCTACATCCGCATCATCAACCTCTGGGCAGGCTATGACCTGGCCTCATTCTCCGGGCTTGGCAATGAGGATAAGGCATTCAAGCTCTTTGCAGAACACGGTATCCGGTTCATGCTTTTCTCCATCAATACGGATTGCTGCTTCACCGCGCGGGATATTTCCTGCTTCCACCGCAGGCTGCTCAAAAACGGGGTCGACTCGCGCTACAAGTGCATCCACTCCGTCAAGGGGCACGATTCATTCCTTCTCGAACCCGAACTTTACGAGGCTGACATCAAAGCCTATCTGCAATAAAAAAACACCGCCCTGCCCCCACGGCAGGGCGTTTTTTTACCACAAAACAAAATTGCAGCTTGCCACGGAGCATTCAACATGGTATATCTAAATGGTCCGAAATTATCTATTACCATGAAAGTACCAGCACTCAAAAAGACCAAAGGTTTCACCCTTATCGAGCTTATGGTGGTGATTGCCATTCTGGCAGCACTTGCCGCTATCGGTTATGGTCCCATCGTTGACCACATTAACGACGGCGACCGCCAGATGGCCAGCTCCAACCTCAAGACTCTGCACACCGTGCTTCAGGGCTTCAAGACTGACCAGGGCAGCTTCCCCTGCGATTCCACAGCCGAACGCCTCCAGGAAGACAAGCCTGACCTGAACTTCGGCGCTCTGACCGGTGATAACTCAAACGCCTACTTCCGCCAGGTCTATTACTCCACCAGCAACGTATCTGAAAAGCCCTTCTTCGCCAAGATTAACAGCAATGGTCTTGTTGTGAACAAGGAAGGTGACGAAAGACTGGCTAACGGCGCAGCCCTGACCCGTGGCGAAAACGCCATGGCTTACGTCATGCGCAAAAACAATGAAGATCCGGCTGTGAAGGATGGCGTTACCAAGTCCAACGCCCCGCTGGCTCTCTGCGGTGTTTACCCCTCCACCACTCCTTATGCGGGTGACCAGATTGCGTTCGACGGCACCTCCTTCCGTGGTCACGCTTTCGTTCTCTCCTGCGACGGCTCCGTGAAGGACCTCGACGGCACCATCGAAGCTGATGAGAATGATGACGCCAAGTACATCCTGCCCGCCGGCAAGAGCCTCTTCCCGGAAACCAAGCGTGGCAAGTCCACTGCTGAGGGTTATCTCATCCTGAGCCCTGAGAAGTAATTCTCCCAAGGCATCCATTTACAAGAGAACCCGCGTTCGTATCTCGAACGCGGGTTCTTTATCGTTTCAAAATAGCGCTGTAAGCTTTTCACCGTCCGCGCAAAGAATCTGCGACCGGTAATGAGAGCGGGAAAATCAGTCCAATTCAGCGCAGCCGCACAGTTCAGCAATGCGGCAGATGACATCCTCAATCACATTTGCCGGGCATGAAGCACCGGCGGTGACGCCAATCTGCATTTCCCGCTCAGGATGGCACAGCCATGCCGGCAGCGCGCGCTCGACCTCCTTTTTAGACTCCAGGTCAAAACAGCGGATACGCTCAGTGGTCAACAAGCAATCCGAGCTGGAAACAAAGAAGGTTGGAACCCGCCGGGCTGCAATATGAGCCAGGTGGGTCGTATTGGAACTGTTGTAACCACCGATGATGAACATGGCATCCAGCGGCTTCTCCAGAAGCGCAAACAAGGCATTCTGCCTGTCCTGCGTGGCTCCGCAGATTGTATCAAACATGTGGAAACACTCATCATTTCCATCACGCTCACACACGGCATCACGCAGAATGCGCTGGATTTCTGCCGTCTCAGACTTCAGCATAGTGGTCTGATTTGCCAGGCCAATGGATTGCAGGTGTACATCCGGGTCAAAACCGGATGAATGACAACCGGCAAAATGCTGCATGAAAGCATCACGATTGCCGCGCCCATTCATATAATCAGCCACTAATCTGGCATCAGCTTCATTAAAGACCATCAGGAAGTTCCCCTTCCCATCCACCCCCTGTGACTGGGATGCGGTTGCCTGGCTTTCCTCGTGCTTTGCCTTGCCATGGATAATACTGGTTACACCAGCTGCCGCATAGGAGCGCACGCGCTGCCACACCTTGATGACATTCCCGCAAGTGCTGTCGACCAGCACAACGCCTTTCGAATCCAGCAACTGGCGCAGCTGAACCGGCACGCCGAACGCCGGCATGATGACCACATCATCCGCAGTCAGCTCACCATACAGCGGGTCATCCATCTTCCACGGCAGGTGCCGCAAGCCGAGTGCATCCAACCGCGAATTCACTTCCGGGTTGTGAATAATCTCTCCGATTAACCAGATGCGCTTACCCTTAAATAAACGGCAGGCTGCATACGCAATCTCGATAGCGCGCTTCACGCCATCACAAAAGCCAAAGGATTCCGCCAGGTATAACCGGATTCCCGGCAACTCCAACTCATTCCCCTGCTGGCGGAGGCAATCCACCAGCGGGCTCTGGAACCGGGAAAGATCCTCAGCTACCTGCTCCATTACTTCAGGCCGGCGCACATTCACCGGCCTGTTCACTTTTTCGCTCGCCATAGAATCAGTGCGGGATATTCAGCGCTTCATACGCCAGCATCTGGCATCCCTTCAAGTCCATCTTACCAGTCGGCAAGGCAGGAATCGCTTCCACCGGAATAATCTCTCTCGGGCACCACAGGCGCGGAAGCCCCAGAGATACCAGGTGATTCTTGATTTCCTCCAGCGCCTGGTTCAGTTGCCCTTGGTGAACAGCAGACAGCAGGACAAGAGCCTCGCCCTTAGCGGCATCCGGCACACCCATGACTGCCACGGCACGACCGGCAAAACCTTCCGGAAGCTCCACAAAATCCTCAATGGCATTCTCCACCACTTCATGCGGCACCATTTCACCACCAATCTTGGTGAAGCGGGAGCGGCGACCACCCAGGGTCAGGAAACCATTCAGATCCACGCAGCCCAGGTCACCCGTCTTGAA
Source organism: Akkermansia sp. (assembly GCA_045645565.1). GTDB lineage: Bacteria > Verrucomicrobiota > Verrucomicrobiia > Verrucomicrobiales > Akkermansiaceae > Akkermansia. The sequence continues at coordinate 9,122 of JAZRJB010000039.1, forward strand.
CCAGCCATCCCGGAAGATTTCAGCATTCAGGTCATCGCGCCCAATGTAGCCACCAAACACGTTCGGTCCCTTGAACCAAATCATCCCCTGCTCGGAAATCGGCAGCTGAACGCTGTCATCATCCGGGTCTGTAATGCGCACGGCAAGCCCCGGCATCAACTGACCAATGGAGCCCATCTTGACACCCGGTACGTAGTACGGCTGCTCCGGCGTGGGGCCGACATAATCCAGATTCACACCGCAAACCGGTGTCGTCTCGGTCAGACCGTAGCCCTCAAGCAACTGCATTCCGCACTTAGCCTCAAATTCATCTGCAAGTGTCTTCTGCAGTTTCTCTGCACCGACCACAAAGTACTTCACGCTGGCGTATGTATCCGGCTTGGCGCGGCGCAGCATGCTGCGCGCAAAGGTGGGGGTGGATACCACTACCGTGCACTTATGCTTCTCAATGAGGTCATTGAGATTCTTGGATTCCAACGGTGATGGATAAGTCACCATGCCAAAGCCCTGCAACAGCGGCATAACAGTTGTGATTGCCAGACCAAAGCTGTGGAAAATCGGCAAGCTGCAGAGAATCGGGCTTCCTTCCGGCACCCAGACCTTACTGATGAGCTGACCGATATTGGCAATGAGCATCCGGTGCGTAATCGGCACACCCTTCGGCTCACCTGATGACCCGGAGGTGAAAAGGAGTGCAGCTTCATCATTCCCCTTGCGGGCATCCAGATTAAAGGTCTTGGCAATGACAGGCATGGGCGCCAGTTTGGCAAATGCCACCCAGCCGGCAATGGCAGGCATTCCGAGGCTCTTGAGTGTCTTATCAAGATGTATGATAGCCTCTCCCTTAGGCCAAGGGAACTGGGGCAGCTTGCTCATGAATGCGCGAGCCGTCACAAAATGCTTGATTCCGCTCTGGCGTACAATGCTTTCGAATGCGCCGTCAGATGAGGTGTAGTTGATATTTACCGGCACAATACCCGCCAGAATACAGGCGATATTAGTGATGACACCACCCTTACCAGGGGGCAGAATGACGCCCAGGCGTTCTTCTTTCACATTCTTCTTCAGCCAGCGCGCCAGGGCCATGGAAACACCCAGCATCTTGCCATACGGCAGGCTGGAGCCATCCAGTCCATCAATCAGCTCCACCGTTGCATTCTTGCGCATGCCTTCCACAATGAGGCGGGCCAGTGATTTTTCAAACAACGGATTTTCACTGAAGCGGCGGCAACCGGCCTCCAGCCACACCTCAAGCAAACGCTCACCGGTCAGCGGACCAGGCTGAAGCTTGGGCAGAAAATCCACCGTAATCCAATCATAATCATCGCCGGAAGTAAAGGTGCGGCGAACATTGTTACGATACCCGCCAACCAAAACAGGTACAGGGGCAATATGCAATGCACCAAGCTGCATCATGAACGGCATCGGCACGTCTGACAAGGTGCCGATAATGCTGTTCGGACGCCCCGGCACATAGAGAACGTCCAATCCGGCCTGCATAGCCTCCATAAGGCGCTCGCGCAAGGCGCGGCTGTTCGTCTGTCGGAAATTGAAACTGATAACCTGTGCGCCGGTGCCATTGATGTACTTCATCACCGCCGGTGCAGGAAGCAGAACCTCCTCGACCATGAACACCAGATTATCCACGCCACCCATTGCCTTGACAATAGCTGCAAGTGATACCTCATCCGCACGGTTAAGGATATAGAATGAAGGCTGGGAGGGGCGTGCTTCGGCCCCGTAAATTCGTATCGTTGCCATACCTCCATTATACAGCAAAGCACGCTTTTGTCAATATGGCAAAAGCGTGCTTTTTCATGGTTTTGAAATATCAAGGAACTATTTTTCCGACTCAGGCGCGGGCTGGTGCGTATCCGGAGGAACCATGGAACGCATCCATTCAGCCGTTTCCGGAGACTGCTGTTCCACGGCCTGAATCATAGCCGGGTACCAGGGTAGCATGCATTGAGCGGTTATATTCAGGCTGACCAGGATAAGCCCCACCGCGAGGAAATGGCGCACAAACGAGACACGCGCCCACTGAAATGGAAGTGTTGAGCAGCGGGCATCCCACAGGGTAATCCCGCGTGAGCGCAGCGACCACCAGCAGAACCCCATCGTAAACAGCGGCAGAATGGATATCATCATCCCCATCCCGGCCACAAAGACCATACATGAACGGGAAAATGCGCGTCCTATTCCAATTCTCGGGCTGGCGCCTACGCACCGCACCTGAATCCCCAGCAGGGATTTGCCCGGGGTCGTACCCAGGAGGCTGATTAACCCGGATTCCAGCAGTATGTACCCAATCCACACAAACGGGCTGGAGGGCAGCAACTCCACCATGAACGGGATTTCACGAGTATACACCACACCGAACACCAGAGCCATGTACAAGGCTATATCGACCAGCCGGGCCAGAAGCCGCTGCGTGGGTGACGGCAGATACACCCGGATTGCCCCGTGCGGCAGCTCTGCCGGGGAAGCCTCTTCTGCTTCTTCACGGGGTGGTGAAGGTGGCGGTGTTTCCTCTGCTGGTTCAGGTTGAGGCTGAAGAAAATCGGCCAGCGCAGGCAATTCCCGCAAAGGAACCCAGCGCTCACAACCGGCATGCCAACCAAGTGTATCCGGCGTCAGCTCCCCCATCTGGACGAGCGATAACACATCCGGCACGGTGGCTGGACCACATTTTTTCTTCTCGACTATCCAATAGATATCCATACTCCTTAATTGGAACGCAATGCCTTTGCCGGATCCTGGCGGGAAACGACAAAGGCCGGAATAATTGCAGCCACAGACACCATAATGAAGGCCTGAACCGCCTGGTAGGCAAAGGTGGCGGGATCATACACGGCCGGCAGGGTAATGCCATGCGCCTGCATGGGGAACGGATCCAGGCCGATACTGGCCAGGGCAAACTGTATCTCCAGGCGGTAATACAAAACAAGCAGAGCCAGCAACACGCCCAGCACCGCACCAAGGACACCGATGATGACGCCCTGCCATGCGAATATGCCCATAATCTTGGAAGGAGTTGCGCCCAGCGCCTGCAACACGGCAATCTCACGCTTGCGCTGCATTGACATCGTGAACATCACCGCCATGATGCAGAAACTCGCAATCAAGGAGATGATGGAAAGCACAAAACTCATCATCACGCGTTCGTTGGCGATGATTTTGTACCATTGCTCAAAGCTGCGGGTCCAGGGGGCAATATACCAGGAAAGCCCGGTGGGGTGCGCATGCTGCGGGTGATTCAGGGGCGGCAGAAGCTTTTCCAGCTCCGTTTCGATAGAACCAGGGTTATTCGGGTCCTTCACGCGCACGCAGATTCCCTGCACCTGGCTGGTGCCATTTACCGAAAAGCCCAGTACATCCTGAGCTATCTGCAGCGGCATATAGATATTTGGTCCGGGCATGTTTTCCGGAGTCTGGTAAACACCAACCACGCGCAGGTCAATCGGCATCACCATCTGATTAATGCTTTTCACCGCTTTACCATCTTCCTTATCACGGTCAAGCCCAGCCAGAGTCGCAACACAATCCTGCCACTCTTTCTGTTCATCTGCGGTAAACGGCTGCCCATTGCGATGCACCTGCGCCAGATTGTACAGCGTCGCACAATGCATCTTTTCTGACTGGCGGAGCTTTCCGCCATCCATCTTCAGGATGTGAGTAACCACGCTTTCCAGGCGGGCGTCATCAACCACAACACCATTCTCCTGGCTGGAAGCCTGGTCAAACAGACTGCCGATTTCCTGCATGAACGACTTGTTTTCATGCGTCTGCAAGGGGTTCTGAATCATGGCGTAGATATTGGCAACTTCATCCAGACTGCCCACAGGCGTAAGGTGCAGGCTATCCCCCACCCCTATCTGCAAGGCACTGGCCGTTACCGCTGAAATAACACACTCAGCATCCAGACCTTCCCCGAAATCAAAGGTGCCAGACCGCAGCATCTCCTGCAAGGGAGCCACCTGCTCCGCATTGTGCGGTTCAATCGCAGTAAACTGCACGGTCATACGACCGGCGCGGCTCTGGGCAAATGCATCCCCCTCCAGCTGCGGGTATACGCTAACAACATCCGGAAGCTGGCGGATGCTGTCCATCACGCCGCCCCAATCTGTTACTTCATCCGTAATGCCAACGCGCTGCATCCCGTCAGTCTGCGCCACTACATAATGCGGCGCAAAGGCAAGCACCCGGCTTTCCATTTCCCGCTGAAGCCCCTCCATTACCGACAGAACAACGATCAGCACCATAACCCCCAGGGCTACGCCTGCCAGGCAGATGAACGTGATTACAGAAAACATCGTACGCAGCGGGTTCAGATACCTCACCGCCAGCATCAGGCTCAAATTGCGTCGCAATAGTTTCATACAGGTCGCATAGTATCACATATTCCGGCTGCTGAGGCAAGCCCGAATGCTGGCATGCTGCCTGCGCTTCTTATTTTTGACGCATTATCATCTTGCGCCGGCGGTAAAACGTGGTACAATCCGAGCAAATGGACGAGAAACTTATCATTATTGGCACCGGTCCTGCCGGATACACCGCAGCAATTTATGCCGCCAGAGCAGATTTGCACCCGCTTGTTTTCACAGGCAGCCAGATTGGCGGGCAGCTCACCACAACTACTGAGGTAGAAAATTTTCCGGGTTTTCCGGAGGGCATCATGGGCCCCGAACTCATGTTCAACATGAGCCAGCAGGCTGAAAAACACGGCGCACGCTTTGCTTATGAAGAGGTCATTTCCATCACCCAGGAGGCATGCACCGGGCTTTTCACCGTGACCACCTCCGGTGGTGCTTACAAGACTGAAGCCGTCATCATTGCCACGGGAGCCAAAGCCCGTTACCTGGGGCTGGAGGGTGAAAGTGAACTCATAGGTCACGGATTAACGGCATGTGCCACCTGCGATGGCGCCTTCTACCGCGATGTGCCCGTCTGTGTCGTTGGCGGCGGCGACAGCGCCTGCGAAGAAGCCAACTTCCTGACCCGTTTTGCCAGCAAGGTATACCTCATTCACCGCCGTGACCAGCTGCGCGCCAGCAAGGCCATGCAGCAACGCACCCTGGCAAACGAAAAGGTGGAACCCATCTGGAACAGCACGATTGCTGCCTACCACACGGACGATAAAGGTGAACTTTGCGGCATTACGCTCAAATCCACCACCGATGGCTCGGAGCAACCGCTGGAGGTGAAGTGCGTATTCATGGCAATCGGGCACACTCCTGTCAGCAACTTTGCAGGTGACCTCGTTGAGCGTGATGATGCAGGCTTTGTCATCACCGCCCCTCACGGCACCGCAACAAAAACCCCCGGTCTCTTTGCCGCAGGTGACGTGGCAGACCCCACATACCGCCAGGCTATCTCTGCTGCCGGCATGGGATGCCGCGCCGCCATGGATGCCGAACGCTACCTTCTTACCCGGGAATAATAACATTCTCCGATTCTCTCACTATGCACAAATACCTCCTTATCCCTGCTGCTCTTTTGCTGGCAGCATGCACCAGCACGGACCAGATAGTCAGCAAAGCCATTAATCTTGCCAATGCCGGGCATTACTCTGAAGCTATTCCCTTATACCAGGAAGCGGCAGAAGATGGCAATTCCATGGCTCAGCTGCAGCTGGCAAAATGCTATGATTTCGGCAAAGGCGTAACGCCGGATATGCATCAAGCGGCGGCGTGGTATACCCTGGCAGCAGAAGGCGGTAACAGCAATGCCCAGGATAATCTTGGAACCTGCTATATCACAGGCTCCGGCGTTGAAAAGAATTTGGACAAAGCATTTTACTGGTACCAGCGCGCGGCGGCAAGCGGCAATACTTCTGCAATCAACAACCTCGGGCTCTGCTACCACAACGGTGAAGGTACGCCCAAGGATGATATCAAAGCCTCCGGCTGTTTCATGCGGGCCGCGCTCCTGGGCAACCACAATGCCCAATACCACCTCGGCCGCTGCTACCACGATGGCCTGGGGGTTCCCCAGGACATGGAAGAAGCCAGAAAATGGCTGAAAAAAGCAGCTGACAGCGGGCATAAAAACGCCCAGAACTTCCTGGCTGAAAAGAATTGGCAATAACTTCTTTGCTGCCAGGAAATAAACTTTGACGCCGGGCTGGCTCCTGCTATACTAACAGTCATGCAGCCCACCGCCAAAACTTCTGAAAAAACACCGTGGGGGTCCTTCTGGAGCCTCACGGTGATTCAGTCCATGAATGCCTTGAACGAAAAAGGGGTTCAATTTCTTCTCATCGGTCTCGGCATCTGGATGGCTAAGGAATTACAATATTCGCTTTCCGTACTCATCGTACTGCCCTTTGTCCTTTTTTCCCCCCTGGGTGGGTGGCTGGCAGACCGCTGGTGCAAAACAAGGCTGCTGCAGGCCATGGTGCTGCTGCAGGTCATTGTTCTGGCAGGCATGACCGCCGGGCTCTGGCTGGAAAGCCTGTACACCGCCGTGTTCTTTTTCGCCATTTTCTGCATACAGGCCATGTTTTTCAGCCCTGCCAAAAAGGGGCTGGTGAAGGATATTGTAGGCTCTGAAAATATAGGGTTTGCCAGCGGTGTTATGGAAATTTCCACCATGATGGCGCTGCTGGTGGGGCAAATCGGGGCCCTGTATCTCATCTATACACTGCTGAAACTCTGGGGGCCGGAATCCGGCTGGCAAGCAGCCGCCCTGCCATGCGCCTGCTGCACCATTGGCGCAGTCATCGTGTTTACCCTCAGTCTTTTCATGCCCCGCTACCCGGTGCAAAGCAAGCGGCCTTTTACATGGAACCTGCTCTGGTGCCATTTCTCCCAGTTGCGCATGCTCTGGCAGAACAAGGTCCTCCGGAACAGTGAAATCGGTATCGGTTATTTCTGGTTCATCGCCAGTGTCATGATGCTCATTGTGCTGCAAATGGCGGCGGAGGCGCATCCTGTCCAGAGCCAGACTGATTTCATGCAGGTGCTGGGGCAGCAGAAGGATTCTGCCCTGCTCTTTGCCTGGCTTTCCGGCGGCTCTATTTCCGGCGGGCTCTGCGCATCTATCATCTGCGCCAAACGAATCCGCACATGGGTGGCTTCTGCCGGCGGCATTGGCATGACCCTGGGCTGCCTTGCCCTGGCTTTCCTGCCGTACGGCACCCCGCTTTTCTTTGCTGCCCTCACATTCACCGGTTTTACAGCGGCGGGTTATCTGGTTCCATTGAACGCACTGCTTCAGGACAAAGCAGACAACGACAAACGTGGTGATGTCATTGCAGCGGGTAACCTTGTGGACTGTTTCCTTGGTATCGTCGCAGTTGTCATTCAAGGCTCTCTCAACGCAGCTGGCGTGTCCCCTCAGTGGCAATGCGGTCTGCTGGCTTTCTCCAGCGCTCTGGTTGCCCTGTTCATCATCCGCAACACAAAGGCATAATCACCACCTGCACCACCACCAACCGTTTAACATGAGGTACACCCCCATACTGCTGATAAGCCTGCTGGCGCTGCAAAGCTGCAGTCTGCACGACCGCCTAGATTCCGCAGCCTCAGACCTGGAACAACAGTACGCTGAACTCCGCTTATGGGATAACCTCCCCCTGCGCACAATCTCATGGAACCAGGCTGTATCCATGATGAAGCGCAGCAACGCTTCTTTCACCAGGGCGAGAATGAGCATTGAAAAGGCGGAGCGCTCTGAACTGAGTGTCTACACTGACCTTATCCCCGGTGTGTCCTATTACAGCTATTTCAACCGCTCCATCAGCGATTTGACCAAAGCGGTCAACAGTGATGACATCACGCACAACGTCAATATTTCTTTCTCCATCCCGACGTTGACCCAGGTTCCTTACCGCGTCTATGCCAGCCAAGCCCGCACCTATTCTGCCATCAAGGCGCTGGAAGGTAAGGAACGTGAGCTGATTGCTGAACTGTATACCCTGCAGCGCACGCTTGCGCTGGAAAGCAGAATAGAGCAGCATAATCAGAAAAAACCGGAGCAGAACAAACAGCCCGCATCCCCGCTCAATAAAACCGCTTCTCAGCATTCTCAATGGTTGAAAATGGCTACCTTGCTGGGTGACTACTCTGCCAGATGGCGCATTCTCCCCTCCTCCATCCCCCAGTTCAAGTGGTCGGATTACCGCAAACGCACGGGGCAGTTAGACCAGCTCATCATCTGCCAGCTGGCCATGGAACTGGAAGCCAGCAGACTTCAGCAATATCAGGTCGCGCTGAATTATCTTCCCACTATCAACACGAGCATATACAGCCCCTCTCTGTTTTCTTCCACCGGTGGCACCTACACGGGTACCTTCCTTGATATGGATGATACCAAGCTGAATCTCAGTCTCAGTTATTCCCTGGATTCCAAGCTCAACACCTGGAACAATTACCAGAACAGCAAAGCTGAATATAAGCTCAAGCAGAAAGAAATTTCTGCCAGACTCATTGATTTCAAACAGAAACTCGCCACTCTGCGCTCCAGTATGGATGAATATTATGCCTGGCGCAGTTATATGCACAAGCGCATCGAGCATCTTACCGATGCGCCTGCTTCTAATGCCGCCGAATTTCTGGACAATGAAACCAACCTGCACGCCATGAAGCAGGAGTTGCTTAATCAAGAAAAAGCAGCCATCGAGTCAGAAGCTGCGCTCATCCTCCAATACGGTCTTCTGTGATGCGGATTAGGCTCACGCGCCTCAACGCTGCGCGGCCTTGAGCCCCGCTTCCAGCAACGGCGCCAGCCGGGGCTCCCCATAGCAAGACTGCCCCTGGATACGCTGCACTTCTATGCGCATTTCATTGCAGAGCCGGCTCATACGCGCAGCGGGTATACGCGCTGATTCCTTCTGATGAGCCGGAAGACCGCACATCATCCCCTCCAGAACGGATGAGCGGTTTTCTACCTTGGCAAGCAAGGCCGGCAATTCCTCTACCGCTGCGGTCGCAGCCTGGGCATCCTGCACTCTCCGCAAGGTGTACAGCGCATCATCCAGACTATCACACCATTCATGACAAGCGCGCGTCAGACTGCTTTCCTCACGATCGGATGCAGTGGCTCCGTGCCCCGTCATTTTATAAAATTGAAACAATGCCATCAACCCTTCTGAGCCATAGGCATTCACCTCCACCAGACGCCGCACCACGGGTATATACCCCTGGGTGATGTGCATCAAATCCCGCATTGTGCGCTCCAGCATCCGCGCATCCTCCGCTGAATGAAGTGGAAAGCGTGAGAGCTGCTCCATCGTCTGCCGCAGATATTCCATCTTGGCGCGCAACTGTGAGGCTGCATCCTCGCCGCTCTGCCGGTCACTCACCGTGCGCAACAGGCGGTCTACCTCTAACGAGGAGCCTATCAGGCGGTCTGCAATCTCTCTGGCCTGTGCTGGCGTGCTGTCCGCCGCTCTTACCTCGACAGGAAGAGTACACAGCAGGCATATACCCAATATGTAGCGCAAACCGTTCATCCGGGTTCATTTTAACGGGCAAATCCCCCGCTGTCAAGAGGCAATTAAAAAACGGGGCGCACGGATAAGCTCCGTGCGCCCCGTAAATTATTGGATATCAGTCTTATTAATGACCGCTCAGGGTCGTGATGTAGTAACCGGCAATCACGGCGGTACCAATCACACCGGCCACATTCGGACCCATGGCGTGCATGAGCAGGAAGTTGGTGCGGTCAGCCTGCTGACCCACATTGTGGGACACGCGGGCAGCCATCGGCACGGCGGAAACACCGGCGGAACCGATAAGCGGGTTGATGGGGTTCTTGCGCCAGCCGGGAACCAGGTTCATGAGCTGAGCGCAGAGCAGACCACACACCGTAGCCACGGCGAAAGCCACGACACCCAGACCGATAATCATGATGGTCTGCGGCTGCAGGAAGCGGGCACCCTGCATGGTAAGGCCCACAGATACACCCAGCATGATGGTGGTGATGTTCATGAGCTCATTCTGAGCGCAGCTTACGAGACGCTCGGTCACCTGGCATTCGCGCAGGAAGTTACCCAGCATCAGCATACCCAGCAGCGGGGCTGCATCCGGGCAGAGCAGAATAGTGGTCAGCGTCACCAGGAAGCAGAAGAACAGCTTCTCGCCCTTGGAGACCTGGCGCAGGCTCTTCATCTTGATCTTACGCTGAGCTTCCGTGGTGCAGAGCTTCATGAACGGCGGCTGAATCAGCGGCACCAGTGCCATGTAAGTGTAGGCAGCCACAGCGATGGCGCCGAGCAGCTCGGGAGCCATCTTACTGGCCAGGAAGATGGAGGTGGGGCCGTCAGCACCACCGATGATGCCGATAGCCGCAGCCTGCCCCTTGGTAAAACCGAGCCATATAGCGCAGAGGAAGGTGAAAGCCACACCACCCTGGGCAGCGGCACCCAGCAGCAGAGCCTTGGGAGATGCCAGCAGCGGGCCGAAGTCGGTAAGCGCACCCACACCCATGAAGATAAGGGCGGGGAAAATCTCGCACTTGATACCGAGGCCGATCCAGTCGAACAGACCACCTTCCGGTTTCAGGATGAGGTACTTCTTGGCAGCCTGGCCGGTTACTTCCACCTGACCTTTGCCCACGGTCTTCACGGTCATGGGCTCAGCCATGGCCTTTTCATACTCAGCAGCCTGAGCGGGATCCACACCTTCCGTGCTCTGAACATAAGCCGGGTCGGTATATTCCGCCAGGGTAATGGAAAGGAAGCCTACATCGCGCATATCCTTGCGCACGAGCTCCTTGTTCTCGATAGCGACCACTTCGCGCTGAGCCTGGGTGATGACCATGCCGTTATCCGGAATGTTGGCAATAAGAGCACCGAAGGCAATCGGCACCATGAGCAGCGGTTCAAACTGCTTTGCCACACCCAGATACAGCAGCACTGCCACAATACCCCACATCACATACATCTGCCAGGTGAGCTGGAACACGCCCATGCCGGAGATGAAGTCCGCGAAGGAATTCAAGAGTTCTTGCATATCTGATTATATTGCGTTGTTAACATCTACCCCTGCACCCACCGGGTGCAGAGCCTGCAAGCGCAACTTAACCAATGTAAGCCAGGGTCTGCCCCTCGGTCACGGTGTCACCGGGCTTCACGGCGAAGCTGGTCACGGTGCCGTTGGCGGGAGCATAGATGACAGTGTTCATCTTCATAGCCTCCACGGTCATCACCTGGTCACCTTCCTTCACGGCAGCACCGGGCTGTACATCGAGGGAAACCACCTTGGCTGCCAGCGGGCTGGGGATGGGGGTGCCGGAACCGGCAGCAGCGGGAGCAGGAGCAGCAGCCACAAGAGCGGGAGCAGCCACGGGAGCGGGAACCACCACGGGAGCAGCCACAGGGGCGGGAGCAGCGGCCACGGGAGCAGTGCCACCAACGGTTTCAACGGTTACATCAAAGGTCTGACCGGCAACGGTAATACGGAGCTGTTTCATATTATTTTTTTCTATTTTGTATATTGTTTGAAGTGTTTTTTGAGAAGGAGTGTGCGTGGTATGGCTCAACGCACGGGAGAGTTGTTCATTGCAACAGCGCGGCCACCCTGCCCATAGGCAGTGTCTACCGGCTTGATGTCCAGAATGCGAGCCTCATTGCCCACCGTCACTTTGACAGCAGCGGCAATGGCGGCAACGACCTGCGGTGTTATGCTGCTCTGCGCAGCATCATAGATGCCGGCGGCAATGGCGGCCACCTGTGCAGGCGGCAGTTCCGGTGCCACCACGGGTGCAGCCACCGGGGCAGCAGGCATAGCTGCCTTGGCAGCCTCTGCCTGCGCCTTGCGCTTAGCATCCAGACGCTGTGCCACAGTTCCCGAAATCGTCAGCATGACGCTCAGGAAACTCAGGCAGATAACCACCACACACATGCCGGTCACCTGGTAGATGACGGCATCCATATCGAGTGCAGCGAGTGTCTGTATCATTGTTTATATTGGGTTTTGTGAAATCAGTTAGAGAGGCATGTTGCCATGCTTCTTGGCAGGATGCTGCTCGCGCTTGCTGAGCAGGGTGCGCAGGGTGAGCGCAATGCGGGCGCGGGATTCCTTCGGGTCGATAATGTCGGTCACCTGGTCGGAGGCGGCGGCAGCGTAGGGGTTGGAGAAGGCCTGCTCGTACTCGCTCACCAGTTCCTTCTGGCGGGCGGCGCGGGCGGCATCATCCTCAATAGCCTTCAGCTCGCGGCCGTACAGAATCTGCACAGCACCGGCAGCGCCCATCACGGCGATTTCAGCGCAGGGCCATGCAAACACGGCATCAGCACCCAGTCCCTTGCTGCACATGGCGATATAGGCACCGCCGTATGCCTTGCGCATGATGAGGGTTACCTTCGGCACGGTGGCGGAGGAGTAGGCATAAATCATCTTGGCACCGTGGCGGATAATGCCGCCGCGTTCCTGCTGCTTGCCGGGCAGGAAGCCGGGCACGTCCACCAGGCTCACCAGCGGAATGTTGAAGGCATCGCAACAGCGGATGAAACGGGCAGCCTTGTCTGAGGCGTCGATATCCAGGCAACCGGCCTTCACAGCGGGCTGGTTGGCAATGATACCCACCACGACACCGCAGATGCGGCCGAAGCCCACCACCACGTTGCCGGCAAAGTTGGCATGCACCTCCATGAAGCTACCTTCATCCACCAGGCGGGCAATCACCTTCTGCACATCCAGCGGGGTGTTGTTGTTGTCGGGGATGATGTCGTTCATGCCTTCCTGCGGAGCAATATCGAGCGGCTGGCTCAGGTCATGCGGGGGCTCCTGGGCATTGTTGGAGGGCAGATAGGTCAGCAACTGCTTGGCAATGGAAATGGCGTGCTCATCCGTCTCGGCCACAAAGTGGGCATTACCGGAAACAGAGGAATGCACGGCAGCACCGCCGATTTCCTCCATGGTGCACTGCTCATAGGTCACCTGCTCGATCACCTTCGGGCCGGTGATGTACATGCCGGCAGCTCCACCCTTGCGGATGATGATGAAGTCTGTAAGAGCCGGAGAGTAAGCAGCACCACCGGCGCAGGGGCCGAGAATCAGGGAAATCTGCGGCACCACACCACTGGCGGCCACGTTGTTGTAGAACACGTTAGCAAAGCCAGTCAGGGAATCCACGCCCTCCTGCAGACGAGCGCCGCCGGAGTCATTAATCTGAATGATGGGCATGCCGGCCTTGAGCGCATACTGCTGGGCATCACAAATCTTCTGGGCGTGCATATAGCCCAGAGAACCACCCTGAGCCAGGAAATCCGCAGCAGTGGCGGCCACCGGGCGACCATTCACCAGGCCGAAGCCCGTCACGATACCATCACCAGGAATATCCTTCTTCAGCATACCGAAGTTGCTGCAATGATGCTTGGTGTGCATGCCGATTTCAGTAAAGGAGCCGCTGTCGAACAGCGTAGCAATGCGCTCGCGGGCAGTCCAGTCGCCCTTGGCATGGCGAGCATCATACTTCTCCTGGCTGGCGGCATACTTGATTTTTTTCTGCCGGCTCTCCAGTTCCTCAAGCAGCTTGGGATCTATGGCCATAATCTGAAAATTGTAAAGCGTTTCTATTGGTAGCACGTAGGTACAGTGCACCCACGCTGGCACATTCTACCACGCAGACCACACCAAGAAAAGCAAATTCTGCCAGAACTGCAGAATTTTTCAATGCAATATTTCCGATATATAGTAGCGGGGGCGCTTTTTGGTTTCCATGTACATTTTGCCCATATACTCACCCAGCACAGCCATACATATCATGCCAAGTCCACCCAGAAACCACATACTGCAAAGGAGTGTTGCATAACCACTGGGAGGATTACCCAGGAACACATCGACACAAGTCCACACAACCTGAACAAGTCCGACAACGAAGACAAGCCACCCGAGAACACCTATCAGGCGCAGTGGCATTACTGAAAAAGATGTCATGGCATCCATACCCAGGTTAAATAACTGGCGCATGGAAAACTTGCTCTGACCACTCATGCGGTCTTTCACCTCAAAATGGCACGGGCATTGACGAAAGCCCAACGATTTAACCAGAGCACGAAACATAAGATTACACTCTCCGTATTCCGACAACGCATCACATACCTGGCAACTCATCAATGTATAATCGGTATGATTAGGGATTACCGGTGCCTTCAGCCGCTTCATCGCTCCGTAAAACATTCCTGCTGTAATCTTTTTGAGTAAAGGCTCCTTTCCTCGATTTTTCTTCAACCCATATACCAGGTCATACCCCTGCACATACAATGACAAAAAGCGCTCCACAGCATCCAGGTCAAACTGTAGGTCCGCATCCATCGTCACCACCACATCTGCATATTTTCGCGCTGCCATCACCCCGGCCCACATCGCATATTCCTTCCCCCTGTTTCCCGCCAGTCGTACCGCCTTCACGCGCTCAGGACTGGCTGCATGAGCCACCGATATCAATTTCCATGTATCATCCGTAGAGCCATCATCCGCAAACAACATAGCACTACCCTGAGCTACGGTACCTGCCTCCTCCAGTGACTCAAGCTTGCGTTTTACAGTTGCAATCGTATCCAAAATGCCTTGTTCTTCATTGTAACAAGGCATCACAAAGTATAATAACGGTGCCGTACCTTCTTTCATATCTCGCACATATTCTACACGTTTAAATCGTCATAGTAAAGAGTTTTCACCCCTGCACAGTAATACGCGGGGTAAGGATGCAGCGGCGGTAGGTGCCGGGGGCCACGTGAGTGCGAGGCCAAACGATGCAGTCATCCATCACCACACCGGCGGGAATGACGGCATCCTGCCCCACCACACAATCCTCCCCCAGGTCGGCGGCAGCGGAAATGCAGGCGGAAGGGTGTATCCGTTCGCGGCTGGTAAGCTCCATCATGGTATCCACATACCCTGCGGGGGAACCAATTTCGTGCCAGTTGGCCCAATCAAACACCACGCCGCCTACCTTCCCTTGTTTGATAAGTTCCAGCCACACAGGCACAATGGAGAACACGTCCTCAGCAGGGAACAACTCTGCCACCTCCGGTTCCATGAGATACACCCCGGCAAACTGGTGCGTACCCGGATTCACTCCCAGCGCATGGCGCATATCGGTGATCGCCCCCGTTTCCGCATCAAAGCCCACGTTGCGCTTACCGTCCACACTGCGCAGGGCGAGCGTCACCATATTTCCACGGCGTTTATGCTCCGCCAGCAGGTCAGAAACAGGAATGTCGGTCAGGATATCACCATTATGCACCAGCAGCGGTTCACCCGGCTTTACCCAGGGCATGATTTTCTTCACCCCGCCACCGGAATCCATCGGCGACTCCTCCTCGCTGAAACTCACCGGACAACCACGGTAGACCGGTTCTGGGAAAGCGCGTTCCCACATAAGCGGCAGGCAGGAGATATTCACCATAAACTCCGACACCCCGCAGCGGATGTAATGGTCCATGGTATGCTGAATCAGCGGTTTCTGAAAAACCGGCATCAACGGCTTGGGGAGTATATGCGTGAGCGGAGCCAGACGCGTGCCGAGCCCGGCACCAAGGATGAAAGCTTGCATGATTATTACCAAAGGTGAGGAAGATTCAGTTTAATAGCACAAATGCCCATGATAAGATTGGCCACGGCATGCATCACAATAACAGGCGTAAGCCGCTTCGTGTACACCACCAGCGCATACGCCAAGGAACCATACACCAGGGCGCCGGCATAATCAACCGGACGATGCACCAGCATGAAGGCCAGCGTCACCACGGCGTAACCCAGCCAGCTTCCCTGCCCCAGCGGCACATTCTGCGGAAAATCCCGGTCAATGCACCAGCGCATCAGGTACCCACGCCAGAAAAACTCCTCCACGAGTGCCACAATGACCACCGCCCGGGCAAAACGGAATGCATATTCCACCCAGATTGCCAGCTGATTGTCACCAAACACGGCAGCAGGGTCAAACCCCTCCTCAGCCGGAATCCAGCCCGTTACATACGGCACCAGCCAGAAAGCGATTCCCACCACACCTGCCAGCGCCCCCAGCAGGCAGGGAGGCAACTTCCAATCCCACTCCACATCCCGCCGCACATACCACAGATACCCACCGCACACCAGCACCTGCAACGGGTATATCCACATCTCCGGCGCGCGCCGATACCACCCCACACTTGGATGGTCCCACGCCCACGAGCCTTCTGCCACCCACAGCAGCAGGCTCAGCCCCAGAAACAGCACAAAAGGCGTTACATAGGTGCGAAACAGCTTTTGTTCAGACATATCTGAAGTACGAATTACGAGTTACGAATTACGAAGTAAAATTTACGCGGGCTCACGCCCGCCAGATTTTCGCATATTGCGACGCTTCGAAATACAAGACGCCGTAATAATTGCAGTCAACTCTCCAGACTCTCGTATCAACGACTCGATCTTATTCATGGGCACCAGATTACAGGCAACCAACATTTCCATCCAGAAACCCGATTCATCGGATTCCTCTTCGCATATTTTCAGCTTGTTCAAATAATCCCTATCTGACTTCGCGCGAAGAGCCGCACGATAATTTGCTGCCACGGATGAGGCACAACGGAAAAGCTGGTCGCGCATGTGATAAGCTTCCGGATTCTTCGGCAGTGAACTGCAGAGCCTATATACCCGCAACGCGAACGCGCGGGTACGCTCCGTCATTTCTTGTCCAAAACCAGCAAAAACCGTCATTACACCCTATAATTCGTAATTCGTAATTATCTCAGTGAATCGCAGAAACGCGCCATCTTGTCACAAGCCTGTTCAAGAAGGTTCTGAGCAGTCGCGTAGCAGCAGCGCAGGTAGCCCTCACCGCAAGAACCGAAAGCGGTTCCCGGCACTGCAGCCACCTTATGCTCCATAAGGAGACGAAGCGCAAACTCCTTGGAAGAAAGGCCAAAATTCCTGATACTGGGGAAAGTATAGAACGCACCACCAGGTAAGTGGCAATCCATGCCCATATCATTGAAACGCCCCACAATGTAATCACGGCGCTTATGGTAGCTGTCGCGCATCTCAAGCATAGCAGGCGTTCCATTCACCAGAGCCTCAATACCAGCTTCCTGAGAAGTGATGGTCGGGCAGATCATCGTGTATGAATGAACCTTCATCATCTGCTCAATAAGCTCCTTGGGGCCACAAGCATAACCAAGCCGCAACCCGGTCATCGCAAATGCCTTCGAGAAACCATGCAGCAGCAGCGTGCGTTCCTTCATCCCAGGCAAAGCCGCAATGGAAGTATGTTCCTCCTCATCATACCGCAACTCTGAATAAATCTCATCCGTCAGCACGAACAAATCATACTTCACGCAAATGGCAGCAATTTCCTCCAACGTCTTGCGAGGCGCAATAGACCCCGTCGGGTTCGTGGGGAAGTTAAGCATCAGCACCTTGGTGCGCGGGGTAATGGCAGCCTCCAGCTTAGCAGGATTCAGTGCAAAGAGGTCATCAATACTCGTCTCCACCGCTTTAGGTACACCATAAGCCATCATCACCGTCGGGGCATAACTCACATAGCAAGGCTCATGATAAAGAACCTCATCACCTGGGTTAAGCAGGCAGCGCAACGCCAGGTCAATCGCCTCACTCACACCAACCGTGGGCAGAATCTCGCACAGCGGGTCATACTCCACATGGAAGAAATCCGCCACATACTTGCTTATAGCGCGGCGCAGACTCTCCAGACCATAATTACTGGTATAAGTCGTGTGCCCCTTCTCCAGAGAGGAAATAGCCGCCTCGCGGATATTCCATGGCGTCACGAAATCAGGCTCACCCACACCAAGGGAAATGATATCTTTGCTACCGGTAGCCAGATCAAAGAACTCACGGATACCGGAACGCGGCATATCCATGACCTGCTTGGAAAGCATCTTGCTCCAGTCCATAATCAGGGAATAATGGTGAGTCTTTCAGCCTCGGGCTCCTCGGCATACAGGAGACCATTGTTCTTATATGTCTTCAGGCGGAAATGCGTGGCGGTCGAAATCACACCCTGCATGCTGGCCAGATTCTCGCTCACAAAGCGGGCAACCTCCAGCAGAGTGGGAGCCTCCACCATAACCAGCAGGTCATAGCCACCGGAAATCAGGTAGCAACTGCGCACCTCCTTGAAGCGGGCAATACGGGAAGCCAAACGGTCGAAACCACCGCCGCGTTCAGGCGTACAACGCACTTCAATAAAAGCAGAAACACCCTCCTCATCATCGTTCACAATAGCCTGATAGCCCACGATGCGGCCAGCCTTCTCAAGAGCAGCTCGCTTGGCGGCCACGGTTGCAACATCCACACCAAGGCGGTCTGCAATCTGCTGGTCGCTCAATCGCGCATCCGCCTCCAATAACTTAAGAAGGGCATCCTGTGTCATAGATAACACTATATTACCACCCCTATCGAGCAAGTCAATCCAAAAGCACGTACATTCCAGCCTCTATTTTCGCCCATCCACGGCACTGACATGCTACTCGTTTTTGAGCCGGAATTCCACTGCTCGCATCTTTTCTGTATGGACCACGACATCATTCAAAAAGCAGAGGAAGAAGCGCGCAACTGGCTTGCCGACGATAAACACCGGAAATGCTGCAAAATGGCTCTCGAGGCCGTTCAAACCATCACCCTCATCGGTCTGACCGCCGGCGTAGCCATGTTGTGTTTGCTCAAAATGCGCAAATGCCACCGCTGCAACTGCCATTGCACCAAAACTCCCACAGAGTCATAACAACCCTCACCCCTGTGAATCCCACCCGGAGCCCTCAAAGCACGGGATTCCAGTCCCGTATTGACTCGCGCTTCAAACGGAAAAGCCCGCAGAACTTTCGTTCTGCGCGCTTTATTTACCTAGGCAGCTA
>JAZRJB010000040.1:0-63168 GCA_045645565.1 Akkermansia sp.
GAACCCCGGAGCGTAGCGGAGTGGGTGGCAGAAGCTATGGCCAGGCGTGTTAGCTGCGCTTCCCTGCCACCCCTCCACGTTGGTCGGGGTTGCGTTCGTTTTTTCTTCCAAACCCAGCGTTCCGCCGCGTGGCGGCTCCACGCTGGGCTATGATTCTGTCGCCCTTGCGGGCTCAAGTTTCCGCTCGCCGTTGGCTCGCCAAAGTCAATTTATTGCGCAGAGGGGGGGAATCTTCCAAAATGTTGCTGATATTTCTATTCTCTACAAAATCTTTGGGACACATGTGCACAGCAATTCAAGCAAGGCACGCACACGGTTCCCGGGAAGCAGCCCCAGTTCCATGCGATTCATGACGTAGGCAAAGGAAATGCCGGTGGACGGCGAGCAAAACGCATGACTGCCGCCTGCCCCGGCATGTCCGAATCCTTCGCCGGGGAATAACTCCGCCGGTTCACTCATAGCACCGCATGTGAATGCGGTAGGCTGCTGCAGGGTGTGATCCCACCCACAGCATTGCGGGGTCGATATCCACTCCCGCACTTCTGCCGGGAAAAAATCCCCCAGCAACGCCTGGTAGAATTGCGCCAGACCACGGGCGCTCGCAACCCCGCCTTTTGCCGGACTGGCGCATTGCCACGCACCCGGTGTACTCATCGCTCGCGCACTATCATAGCCGATTATGCTGTGAAAGGCGCGGAAGACCGCGGATTCCGGGTCAAAATACTGGGCATAGAAACCTTCACGCGGCATGCGTCCAGAAACCAGGCGCGGAGCCTCTAAAGGAACCACGCGGTGGAATTCAGATTCCGGCAGGCCGATGTAGAAATCAAGCTGGAGCGGCTGGCGGATTCGTTGTTCCCAGAACTCACCAACGCGCATACCGGTGAGTTCGAGCATCAGAATCTCAAGCATGGGACCAAAGGTCTGCGGATGATAGCCATGCTCCGGAGGAAGCCAGGCGGGCGTGGTGGATTCAATGGCATGGCGGCACGAATCGGTATCCTCCAGGCTGGCCGGAGTGCGCAGGGCGGCTAACCCGCACTGGTGCGAAAGCAGCTGCCCGATGGTACAATGACGCGCCGGAAATGCCGGCCATATATCCCGCACAAGCAGCTCAGGTGTCTGGTTACATTCATATAACGCCTGCAACAGACACACGGCAGATGCTGGCTTGGTTGCAGAGAAAACGGGCACCAGACTATGGTGAGACCAGTTTTCACCGGCGGTCAGCGTGCAGAGTTCCCGGCCATGCTGCCAGACAGAAACGGAAGCCCCGCCCACAAGATGCTCGCGAAAACAACATTCAAACCTCCCTGCCCAGTCATTTTGCATAAGGTGTGATACTGGTCACAATGGCGCACTGCTCCACCACGCGAAAATGCACCTCAAATGGTTTCAGAATCAGGTGATAAATACGCTCAGGATCCTGTTGGTAGGCTGGTCGGGGGTCCTGTTCCAGAGTCTCGCGCAGAGCAAGAACCCACTCTGAGCTTGCCCCAGCCGGCAGGGTCGGCGGCAACTGCACTGCCAGCGGGGTCCATGGCGTTGCTGTAAATCCCGCGCTAGCCTCCGGTACGGAATCAGAGTACGGAATGTACGGTTTAATGTCGTATATGGGCGTTCCATCCACCATATCCGCGCCTGAGACGCGCAACACTGGTCCTGGCTCCACTGAAAGAAGGCGCACGACAGATAAACCCAACCCATTCGGACGGAATGGGGAGCGCGATGCAAAAACACCGACGCGGGCATTACCGCCCAGGCGCGGAGGTCTCACCGTGGGATGCCACTCCGGCTTATTGCAATGAAACTGCCAGATGAGCCATAAATGGCTGAATGCTTCAAGCCCGCGCACGCAATCCGCATTGGCGAACTCCGGCTCGAAAACGATTTCACTTACCACGTGAGGAGCCAGGTTACCCTGCCGGGGTACACCGAATTTCTCAGCATACGGGCTACGGATATGGGCAACGGGCTGCATGTGAATCAAACACCAACGTTGAAGAAATCGCGCAGCACCTGCTCGTATACAGGGCGTTTGAAATCCGGCAGTGAGCTGAGATCCATCTCACTGGGCAGCACCCATTTATAATCCCGGAATTCCTTATTATCCAGCCAGGGTTCTGCTTTCTCATCATTCATGAGGCACAGGAAATAGTGCTGCTCCTGCCCTGCATACGGAATACCGCGTTTGCGAAGCACGCGCTCGCGTTCCTTAGGGGGGTAGTTGTAGCGGTACGGTCCATGCGCGGCAATGACCTCATACTCATTCGGGCGGAACCCGGTTTCCTCCATGCCCTCGCGGCAGGCGGCATCCAGGGCGGATTCACCTTTCTTCACGCCCCCTTGCGGGAACTGCCAGGCTCCGGCGGGTTTGACGCGCTCACACAGAAGCACGCGACCATCGGCGCGCTGGTAGATAATGGCTGCATTCGGGCGGTAGAGTTCGGAAGTGCCGGGCATAAGAGAGATTTTTAAGTACGCAGGCATTCTATCACCGTTTGGTTTGCATTGCAAGAATATCTTGCCACTTGACGCCAGGGGGCACAGTATGTTAATCTAACGCGCATGAAGAGAGCCCATTCCTCATTGCTGCTGCTGACTCTTGCAGCTGTATTTCTGAGTTCCTGCACTCAGTTGATGCAACAGGAACAACCCGCAAAAGAGGAAAAGCCGCAGTTTGTGCCTCCGTTGCACATTGGTGCTGTTCACCAGGTTTTTGCAACGGATAAATTTGCCCTGCTGCGCATCATTGGACCTATGCCGACAGAAGGAACCGTGCTGATAACACACCCGATTGACGGCACGGCTGACCGCGTTGGCAATCTCATCGTATCCTCTGCCCAGCACGCCCGGAACAACATCATTGCGGCAGACATCCGGGCGGGTGTCGTTATGAAGGGGGACCGTGTATTCCTGTACCGCAACATCGCGGCGGAGCAAGCTCAGGAAGAAACAGAAGAACCCGAGCCTATGACCCTGACGGGTGAGGACCTCGACCTTGGCTACAAACCGCCGAGACATGAGCTGGAGAAAAAAACGCCGGCTCAACCGGTAGCGGATGAGGAACAAAGCATCCAGAATCCCGAACCGCTGGTCCGCGAGCAGGTGGAGCAAGAAGAAGAGGAAGCAACACTGCCGGAACCGCCTGCCATTCCCTCTTCTCCGGGGTTACCCAAGTTCGATGACATTCCTGATACCATCAGCGGATGGGATTCATTCTAACATTTTTGCTATTCAGATAATATGAGACTTCAGTACTATGTAGACGAAGAAGGTGAAAGCACCATCGGTCTCTGGGTTCCCAAGCGAGGCTGCTTCATTGACGTAACCGGACAGGATGAGCAGCTCTGGGCGGCTATGCTGCCGGGGGGCAAGAAATTGCGCAAAGACATCGAAACCTGGATTTCCAAAGGAGCTGCCGACGGCGTGCCGGTAGACACGAAAGGGCTTGCGGTTTCCAGCGCGCTGCATGTGCAGCCTTGCACGCTGGCATGCCTGGGCAAATGCTATGCCGACCACGCAAAAGAATTCAGCGGAGACACACCCACGGAACCGTCACTCTTCCTGAAAGCCACTTCCGCCATTTCATCTGACCTTTCCTACGTATTGAATCCGGAAGGTGCCACCAAGCTCGATTATGAAGTAGAACTGGCAGTTGTCATTGGAGACACGCTGCACCGCGCCACGGAAGCAGAAGCCCGCAAGGCGATTGTTGGCTACACGCTCTTGTGCGATTACTCAGAGCGCTCATACCAGCTGGAACACGGTGGGCAGTGGACCAAGGGTAAGAGCTATGATACCTTCGCGCCCTTTGGTCCCGTTTTTGTGACCAAGGACGAAATTCCGGACCCGGACAACCTGGAGCTTGAATTAAGGGTGAATGGTGAGATTCGCCAGAAGGCCAACACCTCCCAGCTCATCATGCCGGTGGCTCAGCTTGTGGCCTATGTCTCGCAGTTCATGACACTGAACGCCGGCGACGTTGTCTCCACCGGCACCCCCGGCGGCGTTGCCCTGGGCATGAACCCGCCGCAGTATCTGAAACCCGGTGATGTGGTCGAGTTCAGTTGTCCGGCCATCGGCACCGTTACCCAAGTGGTGGAAGAAGAGTAAAAAGGATTGCAATTTGCTGCGTTTTGCATACAATGTGTGCGGAGCGCTGCTGTGGTCAGCGGTTCCATTCTAACAAACCGATTATATACGTGTCCCCCCATTTATACAAACTTGCCAAGAAGATGCTGTTCTGCATGGATCCGGAAACAGCACATAAGATTACGCTTGCAGGGCTGCGCACCGCAGAACGCCTGCACCTGCTGCCCAGCATGATGGGAAAACCGGTTGATGACCCGGTGACCATCATGGGGCTCAAATTCCCCAACCGTGTAGGTCTTGCAGCCGGCATGGACAAGGAAGCCAACACCGTGGCAGCGTTCGGTCATCTTGGATTCGGTTTTGTGGAAGTTGGGACCCTTACCCCCCGCCCCCAGCCGGGCAACCCCAAGCCCAGATTATTCCGTTGCATTCCGCAGCAAGCCATCATCAACCACATGGGCATTAACAACCCCGGTGTTGATGAAGGTGTGGAGAACATCCGCAAAACCCGCCGGTTCAATGGCGTGCTGGGTGTCAACATCAGCAAAAACAAAGTAACCCCGAATGCGGAGGCTCACCAGGATTATCTGGCATGCCTGCGTGCGGTGTGGGACGTGGCGGATTACGTTGCCATCAATTTCTCCTGCCCGAACGTACCGAATCTGCAGGACCTCGCCAAGGCAGACAGCGCTGCGGACCTGCTCTCTCTCATGAAGAGTGAACAGGCTAATCTTGCCAACGAAACGGGGCGCTATGTACCGCTGGTGATGAAGGTTTCCCCGGATATGAGCGAAGCCCAGATTCGCGATCTGGCTCACGTATTCCAGGATTGCCAGCTCGATGGGCTCATCTGCTCAAATACCACCACCACCCGCATCGGGGTCGAGGATTCTCCGCATGCATCCCAGAGCGGCGGCATGTCCGGCAAGCCTCTGTACAACCGCGCCAATGAAACACTGGCCGCCTTTGCCCAGGAGCTTAAAGGCAGCATCCCCATCATTGGTGTGGGCGGTATCACCACGGCTGAGGATGCCGTTAACAAGATTAAGGCTGGTGCGTCACTCGTGCAGCTTTACAGCGGATTCATCTACAATGGACCTCCGCTGGTGCATGCCGCAGCACAGGCCATACGGGATTATTACAACAAATAAACACCGCATCAGGAAATTTTACCCCTCCCCCTTGTGAGAACAAGGGGGATTTTTGCGTAATAATGACGAGTTTTATGGATGATTAAGCATTTGTTGTTTGCCAGCAGAGATATATTATGCTAGAATGAGTGGCATCTTAGGATTACCTGCATCTGGCCATGAAGATATCATCCCTTTTCCTTCCCCTGCTGGCGCTCTCACTGTCCCCGCTGATGGCAGCGCAATATAATATCACTCTCACCCCTGCTGAGCGGTTCACTGATTGTACTGTCATTTACAAAAGCAACAGCACAACGAAATTCAGAGGAAAGGACAAGTCCGGAAAGATTGTGACCAAGCAGGTTCCCACGAAAAATGTCATCATGATGCGTGAGATCGTGGAGCAGGAAAAGGACACCGAAGACACGATTCCGACCAGTGAAACCACCGAACAGGCTGAAGCACCTGTCCAGACCCCGGCCACTCCCGAATCCACCACGCCGGAGCAGAAGCCGGCAGATGCAGCTCAGGATGCTCCTGCCCCCATTGCAGATGGTAACATTGCCGAACGCGAAGGCGAAGAAAAGGCAAAGGACGTAACGCTGAGACTGCGCGAAAAGCTGGCACTCATTGACACCCAGATGGCCAAGCTTACCAAACCGAACCGCTCACTGGTCAACCAGGCAGACAACGTCAAGCGCAGTGTAACCCGCCAGCTGGAATCCATGGATAAACAGGCACTCAAAGTCGCAAAATTGCAAGATGAATTCAACCAGGCAGGCGCAGCTGAATTCACCTTTGACAAAGTAACTGCGGACCAGCGTGACCAGTATGTCCGCGATGGTATTGCCGCGCACAACGCCATGAAAATTGACATGAAGGAAAAGCCGGGGCGCCGCAAGGTGGGCGGGCTTGATAAGTTTGAAATCATGCGCGAACGCTACCAGGGTATTCCTCAATACAAGGAGGCATACGCATGGTACATCAAGACGCTCCACTCACTGCAGAAGAAGTGGACCCGCATGCTGGAGAAAGAAGAAGCAACCCGCAAGCGCCTTATTCCTGACCGCCGCAACGCAGCAGACCGGCAGGACGAACGGCAGTACAACGAGATAGCGGCCAAGCTCAAGGAAGATGGCGATGACATCGCCACCGTCTGGTTTGTTCCGCAATCCCGCAACTGCAAGATGCTCACATTGGCTGTCAACAAAGTCAAGGATGCCATCCGCCGCAATGAAAACCACCCGCTGGATAAAGAAGTGGGTACTGTTCCCTCCCTCATCGAGCAATACTGGGAAAACATGGAACAGGTTCGCATGTGCATGGTGACCGGCGATTTGGAAGAAGCCGATAAAAAGCTGCGCAACAATACGGCGTACTCTCTTATCGTGCGTCTTAAGACATACCTGCTCCCGAATGAGTACCGCACTCCCATCATGGACCAATATAAGGAAACGCAGCAGGAAATCCAGAAGCGCATGCGCTTATACAGACAGTTAAAGAGCAATCTTGAACGCGAAACCAAGGCTCTTGACCGCATTACCAGTCATGCGGATTCCCAGATTGATAACATATTGCAGAAAATTCAGACTGAAATCGATAGTGACGCTGGCGAAAACACCATGGAAGTAGAACAGCCGGCAAAGGAAGCAGGCGCTGATACTCCCCCAGCAGCCTGATAATCAAGTGATTTTTCATGAACCCAATAGCACAGGCAGGCATCTTGTTCGCGCTTCCGGTGGCATACACCGCAGGAGCAGCGGATGCAATCCCGACCGCAGCGGTAAAGGCATTTGACACCTACACAGCCTTACCTGGTAAACTTGTTCCCATTCTGCAGAACGCCAAGGATCAGGCTAGCGCTGATGCAACGGCACCGGCTCTGACCAAGGCGCTCTCAGACATTTATGAAGCCCGGGAACTGATTCATAAACTTCCCCGCCTGACCGCACGGCAGAACCAGGCTGTTCGTCTGAAGTATGCCCAGCGGATGCGGGAAGAATGGGGGCGCATGTATGAGGAAATCACGCGGGTGCGAAACGCCCGTTGCTACCAGTCCGCTGATTTTGCGAAGGCGTTCAGACTCATGTGCATGATGATTGAGAAATGAAGGCAGGACATCTGATTTTCACGGTAGTATGGCTGAGCGCAGCACCTGTTTTTGCTGAGGCTGTGGTTGCAGAAACAGGAGTTCAGCAGAATACTCAGGTACAGCCAGCTCTTCCCGAAGGCGAGAAGTTGCTGAGACAAGGTATCCTCATGCTCGTCAAACTGCACCAGATTATGGCCGGCATCAAGGACAACGATACGGCAGAAGCAGCAGTTCCCGAAGTCATGAGGCTCTGCGAATCACTGCGCCAGTGGCCCCAGGGATTCACCAAACTCCCCCCGATCAGCGAACCTGAAGCGCAGGCGTACGAGGAGAACTATCTTCCTATCATCCGCAAAATCAACACTCAGATTGAAGCTCAGGCAGATCGTATTGCCGCAGCAGAATACTACGGTTCCCGCAATCTGCCGGCAGCGCTTGTCCGGCTTGCGCAGATTAACTGAGTCTGCACCATTCTACTTACACAACATATACCTATTCCATATATGGCTACTATTCGTCCATTTGCAGCAATCCGTCCCCCCAGGAAATACGCTGAGCAGGTTTCCTGCCTGCCGTATGACGTCATGAACCATGAGGAAGCCTGCGCCATGGCTGCGGGGAACAGTTCTTCATACCTTCACATCTGCCGCGCTGATATTGACACAAGCGAGGAAGAGATTCACGATGCCATCACCTACGAACGCAGCTCTCAGAATCTGCAGGATTTCCTCAGCAAGGGTATTCTGGTCAAGGAAGACAAGCCCTGCTATTACATCTACCGCCAGATGATGTGGGGGCGCGTGCAGACCGGTATCGTGGGCTGCGCCAGCGTTGATGAATACCTGAACGGCACAATCAAAAAGCACGAGCTGACCCGCAAGGAGAAGGAGCTTGACCGCATCAACCATTTCGACACCTGCTCCACGCAGACCGAACCGGTTTTCCTCGCATACCGCAAGCATGAAGGCATTTCCACCACTATCCGTGAGTGGATTAAGTTCCACAAACCGGAATACGAGTTCACCAGTGATGACGGCGTCACGCACCTGCTCTGGCCGGTGACGGATGATGAGGCCATAGCCGCCATTCGCCAGGGTTTTGAGGAAGTTCCCGTACTCTACATTGCAGACGGTCACCACCGCACAGCCTCCAGTGCAGCCGTATCAGCCAAGCGCCGAGGAGAACACCCTGACTACACAGGCGAAGAGGAGTTCAATTTCCTCATGGCGGTCACCTTCTGTGATGAAGATCTTTTCATCATGGACTACAACCGAGTTGTGTTCGATTTGAACGGAATGAGTGAAGAGGAGTACCTCAATGCCATCAGCGGGCAGTTCACAGTGGTTCCTGCAGCTCCTGGCAAGCCGCACAGCCCCCGCAACAAGCACGAATTCGGCATGTTCCTGGGCGGCAAATGGTACAGCATCACCGCCAAAGACGGCAGCTTTGATGCAACGCATCCGATTGAAAGCCTGGATTGCGCCATTCTGCAGAGCAACCTCCTTGACCCGATTCTGGGCATTACCGATCCCCGGAC
This sequence comes from Akkermansia sp., assembly GCA_045645565.1. GTDB lineage: Bacteria > Verrucomicrobiota > Verrucomicrobiia > Verrucomicrobiales > Akkermansiaceae > Akkermansia. The sequence goes on from JAZRJB010000040.1 coordinate 8,855, forward strand.
CAGCACACGAATTGATTTTGTAGGCGGCATCAGAGGCCTGGAAGAGCTGGAAACCCGCGCAGGCACCAACGGCGTGGCTTTCTCTCTGTATCCCGTCACCATGGCAGATTTGTTCAATGTGGCAGACAGCGGTGAAATCATGCCGCCAAAATCAACATGGTTTGAACCCAAACTGCGCAGCGGTCTGTTCGCTCACGAAATCGAACGTTGATTCCCATTTATCTCTATTGCTAACATGAAAATACTCATTCCAACCAAACTTGACAAAGCAGCTGCCGCCACTCTGGCTGCTGCCGGGTATGATGTCATTCAGAATGACAACTGCCCCATCGAGGAACTAGTAGCAGCCAATCCGGATGCAGCTGGCATCATTGTCCGCTCTGAAAAGGTTACGAAGGAAATCATCGATGCCCTTCCCGGGCTTAAGTGCGTTATCCGCGCCGGTGCCGGGTTCGACAACATTGACTTTGTCTATGCCCGCACGAAGGAAATCGATGTCATGAACACACCGGGTGCAAACTCCAATGCGGTTGCTGAAGAAGTCATCGCCATGATTCTTGCAACCTACCGCTTTGTGGTGGACGCTGATAACACAACGCGCGCAGGTGAATGGAATAAGAAGAAATACATGGGCCAGGAGCTGACTCACAAAACCGTTGGTATTCTGGGTCTGGGTAACATCGGTCGCTTGCTCGTCAAACGCCTCCAGGGTTTTGAATGCAAAGTGCTGGGGTATGACCACTTCCTCTCCAAGCAGCGCGCCCTCAACATTGGCGCCACGCCTACGGAGATTGATGAGATTTTCTCCACGGCAGACATTATCTCCCTGCACGTGCCGGGTGGTCCTGCGACTCGCAATCTGATTAACGCTGAACTGATTGGCAAGATGAAGGACGGTGCCATGCTCATCAACTGCTCCCGTTATGGGGTGGTGGATGAAGATGCCATCCGCGCAGCCAAGGCCGCAGGCAAAAAGATTCTCTACTGCACAGACGTACACCCCAAGGACGCCGCTGCCATGCAGCCGAGTGCAGACGTAGCAGACCTGCTTCTGCCGCACCTCGGAGCCAACACGAAGGAGGCCAACAAGAATGCAGCTATGCAGGCTGCTAAGCAGATGATTGACTATTTTGTCTCTGGAGACACCTCATGCGTGGTCAACGCAGAGCGTCCGAAGGACCTGCACCCTGCCCAGCTTCAACTGGCCTCCATGCTTGGTAAACTCTGCTACCACACAGGTGGATGCAAGCCCATCCGCCGAGTGGAATGCACCTTCTATAACAATCTCCGGGCATTCCGCAAGTGGTTCACCCCGTGGATTCTGCAGGGCACTGTACCCGGAGCAGAACATGGGCTTATGCCTGCCGCAGCTGAAACCTCCTTCCGGGAACACGGCATTGTCTATAAGGCCCGCGAACCGAAGGATGACAAGATGTATGATGATGCTCTGACCATTGCCGTTCACATGGAGGTGGATGGGCAGCAGATTATCAGCAGCGTGCGCGGCACTGTGGTGGACGGCACTCCCGTGGTTTCCCGCATTGCTGAGTTTGACCACCTGTACGCCGCACTCAGTGGCAACACGCTGGTGCTGAGATACGCTGACCGCCCTGGTGTGATTGCATCGATTGGTCAGGCTCTTTCCCAGGCTGGTATCAATATCGAAAACATTGTTGCCCCGCGGGATTGCATGAGCGGTGATTCCCTTGCCGTCATCAAGACGAACATGCCTGTTTCAGAAGAACAGGTCCAGTACATTGCAAGGGAGATTTCTGCCAAGCTGGCTTTTGCCCTTTCCATGTAACAGGAGTAGTTTCCTGCAAAAGAAGAAGACCGGTGGAACACCCACCGGTCTTTTTTCTTCATATCAATGTTGCAGACCCTCTTCCCGACGCTTGCGCAAATACTCCATGCGCTCAGTAATGCGGAGTTCCATTCCATTAGTCGTCGGGTGGTAATAAACCCGCCCCTCCGGCAGATACGCCTGCGGAACAAAATGGTCTTCAAAATCGTGCGCGTACTTATACTGCGTATCTTCTTCAGATACGCCACGAAGCCGCGCCAGTTTTTTACGAGTCGGCGTTGCCAGATGGTCCGGGACCGCTAAGGTCCGCCCCTCTTTAACATCCTTCAACGCAGCATTCACCCCCAGGTAGGCAGAATTACTCTTGGGTGCCGTTGCTATATAAACCGTGGCATGAGCAAGTGGGATGCGAGCTTCCGGCATACCCAGCATTTCAGCAGCACGGGCGGCATCCATGGCAACGCGCAACGCATTGGAATCGGCAAGCCCCACGTCCTCGCTCGCACAGATGACCAGGCGGCGGGCAATAAAACGGATATCCTCTCCGGCATTCAACATGAATGCCAGCCAGTAAAGAGCCGCATCAGGGTCACTCCCGCGCATTGATTTAATGAACGCGGAAATCGTATCATAATGAGCATCCCCCATGCGGTCATATTTCACCGCTTTTTTCTGGATGGATTCCTCTGCCACCTGCAAGGTGATATGGATAGTGCCATCCCCACCAGGCGCAGTGGATAACGCCGCCACCTCCAGAGCGGTCAGTGCCTTCCGGGCGTCGCCGTCTGACTTCAGCGCAATGTGCTGAAGAGCAGCATCATCCAGAGCAAGCGGCAATGCACCAAGCCCACGGGTTTCATCGCTCGCAGCCCGGCGAAGCAAAGCAACAATCTCATCATCGGGAACAGGCTCCAGCGGAAAAATCTGGGAGCGGCTGAGCATGGCCGAATTGATGGCAAAATAGGGATTTTCCGTGGTAGCCCCGATGAACCGGACGGTTCCGCGCTCCAGGTGCGGCAGCAGCACATCTTGCTGAGCTTTATTGAAACGGTGTAACTCATCAACGAACAAAATTGTTTTCTGTCCGTGAATGGCCATGCGGGTCCGGGCTTCATCAATCTTGACACGAATATCGCTGACGTTGGATTCAACGCCGTTGAGCATCACAAAGAAAGCACTGGTACACCGGGCAATGACGTAAGCAAGCGTTGTTTTACCCACCCCCGGGGGACCATAGAAAATCAAAGAGGAGAAGCGGTCTGTCTCAATAGCCCGGCGCAGAAGTTTGCCTTCAGCCAGCAAATGTTTCTGACCGGCGACCTCAGCCAGTGATTCCGGGCGCATGCGGGCAGCAAGTGGCATCTGGGGCACCTCTGCCGGAGGTGCCGGGTTCTCACCATGTGGTGTAAACAAATCGTACTGCATGGAGACAGGAGCAATAGAATTACACATGCGGCGCAGCCGAACGCAACTGGCGGAAAATCTCACTCTGGCGCTGTTGCAACGGAGCGAGTGACACCTCATAATCAGCCACGCGCTGGCGCGGTGCTGTATACAAGCGCCTGTAAGCGGAAACGCGGGAGACAATCATATCCTGAACAAGCTCTCCCATCTGCTCGTGCAGATTTTCATGCAACGGCTCAGCACTGGTGCGAACCCACGAACAAATCTTCTTCACCACAAGAAAGTGAATCAGCGACCCCAGCATCCACATGACAAACGCAGCTAGCAGAGCCATAAGAGCAAGTCCATCGAAACTGAGCAGACCGAGAATACCAGCCACGCATACCAGCAGACAAACACTGGAAACAAAGAACCGCATCCATTCCACCTGGCGTTTGAATAGAACGACAAATGCACTACGGAGTTTCAGATAACGGAACGGTGCATACAAGGAAGACTGCAGGCGCTCCCGCAACTGGCCGAGGTCAGACTCAAGTTCGTTCGCGGGGAAATCACCAATTTCGCACTGCAAGGTCTGCTTCATGCGCGGACGCACACTGCGCCAGTGTCCGCCACAGGAGATGATGAACTGCTTATCCAGCTCCTCCTGCTGTTCTGATATATCATCCAGCACGAGGCGATAATACAGATTCTCTGTTGCCGGACCATAGCATTCCAGACGGAGAAAGACAACAGGTGAAAGGAAATACCCTAAATCACGACGCAAATGCCTGATAAGCCGGGGCATGGTTCGCTGGGCAGCGGCCGCGTAATTAAGAACGCAATTCCTGACGCCCTGCATCTGACGGGCCAGGAAGTTATCAATTTCCTGCTCAATGCCGGCAAGGAACCCACTATCCGTACGCGCCACGGCATCACGGGCTTTCAGAACACTGCCCTGCTTATAGAGCAAATCAGAACCACATTTCATCACCTTGCGGATGGCTGCCCTTAATCCGCCGGTGGAATTTTCCATGGTTTCAACAATTCTGGAACCAAACTCACCAGCCAGTGCCGGGTTGTTCGAATTTATCAGGTAAACGGGTAACACGCGACCAATCTGGGCATGGCAGATCCGGCGCACGCTGTCAGTAAGTGTAACCTCCTGGGCAGCGCCCAGAGTATCACCATGCGTCACTGCAACTAGACACTCCACCCCGCTTTCCGCAGGGATATTCTGTATCATCGCCCATACGGGGGAAGCTTCCAGTTTCCGGGCATCGACAACCGCCACAACCACATCTGCACCAGGCAGCAATGGAGCAACGGCTTCACTCACCTCATCGCGCTCACAGCCGGCGGCATCAATCACTTCCAACCCGAAAAGATTCGGTTCAGGCAGGAAGCGTGCATTCGTATTATCCGCTCCGGAATCCATGTATCGCCAACGCAGGAAGGGGGCGGTAGCAGAGACGCGCCCCAGTATCGGGTTCCCAATCATTCCCGCAAGCAAGGTGGATTTCCCACAGCCGCTACCGCCAATCAGAACGATCCGGCGATCAGCCCCCATCTCCTCAATGGCCTCAAGAAGAACCTCCCTGGGAGCATTAAATGACTCATCATCAATATCATCGCACAGAGCAACCGCCTGCTGCGCCCAATAGCGCACCAAACTTTCCTGAGCCCTGTAACAACGTTTCAACATAAGGTGGTGGCATTATACTCATCCCTGAGCAGCTTGTCCACCCAAAACATGCACAGAAATGAACGATTACACAAAAAGTCAGGATACCGGCGTTATGTAGTCAGGCTCGGGAATGTCTTCAAGTTCCGCCTTAGGCACAGGTGCAGGCTGAGGTGCTGGTATCGGAGCCGGAGGTACCACCTGCTGTTTTTCCTGAACAGGGGGTACCGGAACAGCAGGAGCCGGGCCGATTCCCTCAAACGCCTTCGGATAAAACACCTTTGCTCGCTCACGCGCTTCCGTAATCCCCTGGGCGGTTGGCTTTACCCCCGGAACATCATCAAAATTCACAGCGCGGCGGAATACGCGGGGATCCGTTCCCAGCACCATATAACGGTGAATCAACAGCGGGTTTTCCAATGTCGTCACCTTCTTTTCATCCACCGTGAAAGCGGCCCCGATACCATTCGTGCGCAAACATTCCAGCATGGGGGAGGCATAGTATCCACCGGGATAGCAATAGGAGCTGCAGTTTCCAAACAATCCCTTCAATTTCTGCACAGAATCCGGCAGTTCCCGCTGAAGCTGAGCAGTATATTCTGCTGAATCAGGAGTGTAGCGCTTCCACTGTTTCGGGTAAAGATGAGAAGCAGAATGACTACCGACAGTAGCCCCGCATGCCAGCATCTCGCGAATCATTTCCGGGCTCATCGACCGCCCCTGCCCGCTCAGGAAATCCGTATACAGGAACAAGGTGAAGGGGAATCCGTACTCCCGGAGTATCGGGAACGCATCCGTGTAGACGCTTTTCCATCCATCATCAATCGTAATGAGAACACAACGCTCAGGCAGGCAACGGTTTCCGAGAAGCCACTCGAGAAAATCCTGCATGGTGATAACGGTCAGGCCTGAATCTTTGATATATTGCATCTGCTGGCAGAAATCAGCAGTCCGCATACACATATCGGATACCTTGCGGGTATTGCTGAAATCATGATAACCGAGTACAGAAACGCGGGTCTGTTCACGGGGGACAACCGGCACAGGAAACGAGCGGCTCACCCAATCACCATCTGCAGAGCGGCGCATGAGCGGCCCCACCGCAGGAATACTGCTGACAGGGCGCGGTTCGAGCACGGGCGTCTGTATGCTGCTGAAATCAGGCGATGGTATGGGGGCTGATGCGCTGTCGCCTGTATCCTCAACGGGCAAGCCAGCCACAGCATCCACAACCGGGGGCAATGGCGGTTGAATCGATGCATCAATGTCTGCTGCGCTGTTCAATGAAGAGCCGACAGATACAGCAGGCACAACCGGCGTAACAACGGCTGGTTGAGGGATAGGTGCATGCTGCGACGCCACGGCACGCACCTCCTGCAGCACATGGTTATTCTCAGATTCCTGACCGAAATTCACCGCGCGGGCAAATGACGGCATATCTTTCACCATGTAACGGTTCAACTGGTAATCGGCAGAGTGTTTCTGAGTTTTGCCTTCCTTCTCACCAAAAGCGGCTTTATATCCATAAATGGCGAGATTCTCCACCATGTTGGCATTGGCATAACCATGCGGATACGAAAAGGCCTGACATGAACCGAAATTGGAAACAATGCGCTGAGCAATAAGCCCCAACTCCAGCTCGGCCATCTTCTGGGCGGCATCCGGGCCGGCAAGCTCTGCATACTGCCAATCACAAGGCTGCGGGCGGTTCATGCTCTTACTGCCAATAGTGGCACCATTCTGCTGCATGTCGTACAACTGGGTTAACCCAAGCCGGGTTGACTCAGCGTTAAAGCTGCGGCCATCAACAAACAGGACAAAGGGAAAACCGAATTCCCTGAGAACGGGATATGCCACGGTGTATGTAGCAGCATCAGCCTCGTCCAGTGTAATCAGCACACTCGCGCCCGGCAGCTGAGCTTTCCCAGATTTCCAGTCAATAAACTGCTGCAATGAAACAGGGGTAATCCCCTGCTCCTTCAAGTAAAGCATCTGGGCGCGGAATGTCGTTGCGGTGATTCCCGGCTGTCCCTCAGCATTGGAAAAAGCTCCGTAGCCTAATACGGCAAGCTGCTCAGAACAGATAACCGGAGTTTCGGGAATTGGCGCCGCACCCGCAGACGCCGCAACTGCCAGCAGTGGCAGCTGAAGAGCCAGCAACGCTATGAGGGGAATACAGAATTGATGCCGTACCATGCAATTCTGACAATACCACAAACTCCCCCCTTTGGGAAGCTTTTACTTAACGGCCGGGCACCATTTCAAAGGTGAAGCCCTTGAGATACTCTGTCTCCGGTATGTTAAGCAGAATAGGATGGTCAGGACTTTGACCATGCACATGAGTCTGGCGCAATGTGCAATGACCGTCAACCGCGGCATCACAAATTGTCTGCTTGAACAAATCAGCGCTGATATGGTGGGAACAACTGAACGTTGAAAGCACGCCACCGACAGGAAGCATCTGCATTGCTCTGAGGTGTATTTCCTTGTACCCGCGCAGCGCGCCATTCAGACTCTTCTTGTTGCGGGTAAAACTGGGCGGGTCAAGGATAATAAGGTCCCATTTGGGGTCTGCCCCGTTGCGCACCTTATCACTCTCACGCTTCAGGAAATCAAAGGCATTTTCTGCGATTGCCTCAATTTCCACACCGTTGAGTTCTGCATTCTTGCGAACTGAAGCAATGGCATCCTCAGAAATATCAACTGCCGTCACGCTTGCAGCACCAGCCTTGGCGCATGCAAGAGCGAAGCCGCCCTGGTTGCAGAAGCAATCAAGCACACGGCGACCCCGTGCCAGGCGGGCTACCTCTTGGTAGTTCTGCAACTGGTCAAGGTAAAGCCCGGTTTTCTGACCAGTAGCCAGATCAACCATGAACTTAATCCCTCGACCAGAAGCGATGAAGGGCTCAGGCTGCTCCCCGGATGCCACGTAGGTCTCCTGCTCAATACCTTCGGCAATGAGCATCGGTGAATCATTGCGCACGATAATGCAACGGGGAGTGAACAAATCATTCAGAATATCCTTAATCAACCCCAGGCGCTGGTGCATCGCCATGGTCAGCGTCTGCACCACCAGCACGTCCTGGTAGCGGTCGATAATCAGACCAGGCAAGCCATCACTCTCACTCCACACAAGACGCATCATCTCCTCACCCGGCAACCAGCGCTCACGCAGCATGGCAGCCTGTGAAATGCGGCGGGCAAAGAAATCACGGTCCAGGTCCTGCTTGCGGCGGGAGAACCGGCGAGCCACAATCTGGGAATGGGGGTTGTACATAGCAGACCCGAGATAGTGATCCCGCTGGTCCTTGAGCAACACCACATCACCCGGCTGCGGGTTTCCAAACACTGTGCGAACCTCTGTGCCGTACACCCAATCGTGACCGTGGAATATGCGCGCCTTGGGCGCTATGATGATGCCTGCCATAACGCGCGTACCATAGCGCAATTCGCCGTCCGTGTCAAGATTTTCACGGTTAGTCACTGCATATTTGCGACTTCAGCACATGAAGCACTCATAATTTACTTGACATCCACCCCACAGTACAATAGAATACACGCGTACATGTTCCGGTCCGTTTCGAGATTGGGGCGGGTCCTGGACCCGCTCTTTTTTTGTACACGGTTTACATTCAAACAACAGAAGAAACAGCAATAAACAATGGCCACTACAGACATCTCTGCCCTGATTGATTTTTATGTCCGAGAAAAAGACCTGACACGCGAACGCGTGATTCAGGCTCTTGAAGCATCTTTCATCACCGCATACTCCAAGATGGTGGCCGGAGCTGATCATATCCACAACATCCGCGCTGTTGTCAATCCCCAGAAAGGCACCGTCAAGATCAAGGCTGAAATGACCGTGGTCGAGGACGATCTGCTCACGGACGCCTACAATGAGGTCAAGCTTTCCGTTGCTCAGGCTGCCGGTGCCAAGAAAGGCAAGACCTACGAGCCGGGAGACACCATCAGCGTGAACATCACTCCCAAGGACTTCGGTCGCATCGCCGTTCAGACGGCACGCCAGACCATGCAGCAGCGCATCCGCAAGGCTGAGCAGGAAATGCTGGCCGACGCGTTCCGCGAACGCAGCGGCGAAGTTGTGACCGGTACCGTCAAGCGCTACGACAAGGGCGACGTCATCGTTGAGGTGGAAAAATTCGAAGGCATCGTCCCGCTCCGTCAACGTATCCCCGGTGAGGAATACAACAGCGGCGATAAGATGCGTTTCTACGTAGTTGAAGTGCGCGATGGCGTGCGTGGTTTTGAGCTTATCCTTTCCCGCAGCCACCCCAATCTGGTGCGCCGTCTCTTCGAAAACGAAGTCATGGAAATCGCTGAGCATACGGTTGACATCCTGAACATCGTTCGTGAGGCTGGCTACCGCACCAAGATGGTGGTTCGCAGCAACGACCCGAATGTTGATCCCATCGGTGCCTGCGTCGGCATGCGTGGTGCCCGCGTCAAGAACGTGGTGAACGAACTCAACCATGAGAAGGTCGACATCCTCGAGTACACGGAGGACAAGGCTGCCATGGTCACTGAATCTCTTGCTCCGATTGAACCCATCAAGGTCAATGTAGATAAGAAGGCACGCGTTGTCACCGTCGTGGTTGAAGACGACAAGGCCGCTGCAAAGGCTAAGGGCCGCAAGGGTCAGAATGTACGTCTCACTGCTCGACTCATTTCCACCCCTGATGAACGCTGGGATGTGCGCGTGGAAGCATACGATGAGAAGTCCCAGGCAGCTAACCTGGCAAACGAAGGTGCAAGCGAGCTTGCAACAACCCTGGGTGTTTCCAACTCTATGGCCGCAGCCATGGTGGCAGCAGGTTTCACAACAGTTGAAGGCATTGCCAACTATGCCGATGAGGAAAGCCTGATGGAAGCCCTCATGATTTCTGAAGAAGAAGCCCGTGACATCATGAACAAAGCTAAGGCTTCCTGCTGAAGCCTCATAGCCCCCTGGACAGAACACAAGATTTCAGATACATTACATGGCTAACGAAAAAGAGAAAAAAGCCCCGGTACTTGATTTAATCGGTGGCAGCAAGAAGAAGAAGACCGCCGCGCCCCAGCAATCGGCGGCGCCCAAGGCCACCAAGGAAAAAGCAGCCAAGAACACGGCTGAGAAGAAAGAAGCTCTTGATTTGCTTTCTCCCCGCAAACCCGCCCGCAAGCCCCAGGCTGCGCCCGCTCCTGCCCCCAAGGCCGTAGAGGAAGCACCTGCCCCGAAGCCTGCCGCACCGGCTCCTGCGCCGGCCGCCCAGCCTGAGGAAGAACCGGGCAAGGTGATGAATATCAAGGCTCCCATTTCTGTGGCAGACCTGGCAACGCTCATGGGAATGAAGCCCTTCAAGCTGATTGCCGAACTGTTGCCCATGGGTGTATTTGCAAACCCGGGCACCACACTGGACAGCGACCAGGTTGCTGCTCTTTGCGAGAAGCACGGCTTCACGTACGAGCGCGTTCGTCGTGAAAAGGGCGCTGGCGTCAAGGCTCCGGTCGAAGAAATCAAGGAACCGGAAGCCGTAGCCGTTGAGGAAGAACCGGAGGATTCCCTCAAGGTTCGTACGCCCATCATCACTGTGATGGGTCACGTTGACCATGGCAAAACCTCCCTGCTCGACTACATCCGCCGCACTAAGGTGACCGCTGGTGAAGCCGGTGGCATTACCCAGCACATCGGCGCTTACACAGTCAACCACGCAGGCAATACACTAACCTTCATTGACACCCCCGGCCACGCCATTTTCACTGAAATGCGCGCCCGCGGTGCAGACGTCACGGATATTGTTGTGCTTGTTGTTGCAGCAAACGATGGTATCATGCCCCAGACAAAGGAAGCCATCATGCACGCTAAAGCCGCAGGCAAGACCATCATCGTTGCCGTCAACAAGTGTGACCTGCCTGCAGCTGACCCGGTTCGCGTGCGCACCCAGCTGATGGAGAATGATCTCATGCCCACCGACTTTGGTGGTGAAATTGAATGCGTTGATGTTTCAGCCCACACTGGTGCCGGCATAGACGATTTGCTGGACCTTCTCTGCCTGCAGGCTGAAGTGCTGGAACTCAAGGCCAACCCGAAGGCCAACTGCCGCGCTTCCATCATCGAGGCCCGCATGGAACAAGGTAAGGGCAGCTCCGCAACCGTCATCGTACAGAGTGGCACCCTGAAGGTCGGTATGCCCTTCATCTGTGGGCCCTACTCAGGCAAAATCAAGACCATGCTCGATGACAAGGGGCAGCGCATCAAGAAGGCAACCCCCGGCATGCCTGCTGAGGTATCCGGTTTCCTTGAAACCCCGAATGTGGGTGATGAACTTGTCGAAATGGAAAACGAACGCGCAGCCCGCAAGCTTTCCGATGAACGGCTTGAAGACCTGCGCCAGCAGCGTCTCACGGCTCCCCGCCGCTCCCGAATGGAAGACATTCTCGCCATGATGGGCGATGGCGCACAGAAGGCTGTGCTGAAGCTCTACCTCAAGGGTGACGTGCAGGGTTCTGTCGAGGCCATCAAGAAGGCCATCATGGACATTGAGAGCGAGAAGGTGGAATGCCAGTTCATTGGTGCAGCCGCTGGTCCTATTTCTGAAAGCGACGTTCTACTTGCCTCCTCCTCCGATGCCGTTATCCTCGGCTTCAACGTCAAGGTGGAAACTAACGCTGTGAAGGCAGTGAAGCGCGAAGGTGTTCAGGTCAAGATTTACTCCATCGTGTATGAGCTGATTGACCAGGTGAAGGATGCCATGCTCGGTCTGCTTGAGCCTGAAACCCGCGAGACTGTCCTTGGTCACGCAGAAATCAAGCAGGTATTCAAGCTCAACAAGGGCAAAGCCGCCGGTTCCTACGTTTCCGATGGCAAGATGCTCCGCACGGCCGAAGCCCGCGTTCTGCGCGACGGTCAGGTTGTGTTCGACGGCAAGATGTCCACCCTGCGTCGTTTCCAGGACGAGGTCGAAGAAGTCAAGGCTGGTCTGGAATGTGGTATCCGCCTGGCAGACTACAACGACTACGAAGTGGGAGACATCATCGAATGCTACTCTCTTGAGAAAATTAAACAGACATTGTAAGCACCTATGGCTTCAAAGCGTCTTGATAAAGTGAATGAATTGATGAAGCGGGAAATCGGCTCCTTTGTTCAGAAGGAGTACGAGTGGTCCGGCACCATCGTTTCCATTCTCGACGTCGAAATTACAGAAGACCTCAAGGAAGGACGTGTCTGGGTAGGTGTGGTCGGTCGCATGGCTCCGGCGCAGGTGATTGACAAACTGAACCGCAAGAGAGGTGAGATTCAGAAGGCTGTCAGCAAACGCGTAGTTCTGAGAAACACGCCGAAACTCACATTCAAGCACGATAATTCAGCGCAACGCGGCGTTGACCTTGTCAATCTGTTAGATGATATAGAAATGAATCTCCCGAAGGCGCCCCCTTTGCCTGAGGGAGAATACGACCCGGAAATCTGATTTTTCCAACCACCGGCTACCCCTATGGCAGGCAAACTCAGCATCAGACGCGTAGGCACTCTACTTCCAACAATCTGTCTGCTGGGAGGTCTCCTGGTACTAGCCCTTCTGATATGGCTCTGCACAGCTGGTTTACCCAGCTGTGCATTGCGCTATATTGAAAACCAAGCAGCAGCACATGGTGTTCCGCTCAGCGTTAAGCGCATCAAAATTGCCCCCAGGTCCGGTTTTGCCCTCAAGGCACAGGATGTCACCCTGCACTACAACCAACAGGATGCAGCACCTGCAACACTGTTCATCAAGAAAGCCCAAGTGGAATTCAGCCTTACCCGCATCCTGATGGGTAACGCAGTTCCCCTGAATATCCAGCTCAGGTCAGGAAGGGGTTCATTACCGCTGAGCGAAAATGAACAGGAAGCCATTCTGCTGGATGATTTGAATATATACATAACGTTACCCCGTGAAGGCAAAAGCGTGCGGGGCAACATTTCTGCGAATATTCAGGGCATTGATTTAAAGGGCGTTATTTCGATTGCAGATTATAAAAAACTGCTCAGCGATACAACGCAGCAAGAAGGAAGCTCCGGTACCACGAATACGCTCAGTCAGGTCAGATTATATCTGCAAGCGTTCCGGAATCATATTTCGAACCAGAACTGGGAGAATGTCGCCCCACCCTATCTGAACTTCAACATTCAACACCGGGAAGACTGGAGTGCCACACTCCAAGCCTCCCTGCCTCATTACGATGTTGGTCAATTCCGCTTCAGAGACGCCGTTCTGAAAGCGGAATACAACAACGACCGTATTTCCGTTTCCCAGCTGGCATTCAAAACAGTCAAACCGGATACCAAAGTCCAGCTGCAGGCTACGTATAATATCCTGAACCGTGAGCTTTCCTTCAAAGCAGACAGCTCAGCCCCGATTATACGCATCCTTCAACAGCAGCTTGAAGGCTCACCCTCTGACTTTCTGAATAAGATTCAGGCCATCGACGAGAGCACCCCGTCAATCGCACTATCCGGCGTGGCCGAATTTGCGGAGAATTACGCTCTCAACAGGATTATTCTCAAGGGGAATGTGGAGTACCAGCAGGTCAAGCTTGGGGACTCGACTGTTACATCAGCCAAGCTTTCATTTTTCCTGCAGGATACCAATTTCAACATAGATAACCTGCATCTCAACTTTTCAGACGGCGAAATACACGCCAGCGCCTGTGCAGCAAATGGCGAAGGCTCTGCAAAAGTAACTGCAAAACTGCCCGCGGAAAGAATACTGACGCTGGCACGGGATTTCAGCGGAAATGAGGAATTACGACTTCCTGAACATATCCGTGTTAATGATGTAATAGACTTGCATCTGGAGGCAAGCATCTGCACAAACAAGTTTGAGCCAGGTAAGACACGAATCACTGACTTGCTCCCATCTCTGCGCAATTTTGATGTCCATCTCAAAGCACAAGATGTCATCATCGGTGACACCCAGATACAAAACCCTGCAATCATGGCTAAGGCCTCCGGTCTCAATCTCGGTCCGGATAAGATTTCAGTTGACGAATTATCATTCTCCACACTTCTGGGCAAGCTCCATTCTCCGGAGCAAGGTCTGGACATTAATGACTTATTAGTTGTGGCGAAGGTCGAACAACTGCAACTGGCAGATGCATACAGCAACCTCAGCGCAGCGAAGACAGAGTTACGCATTAACACCTCCGATTCAACCATCGACAAGGCTCAGGCAACGAGTCTTCTGGCTATTGCAGAGATACAAGATATTTCCGCCAATCTGAAGGAGTTAAAAGAGACTCTTGCCACAAAAAAGGTTCAATCATCAATCACAGCATCTGGAATCAGTTATGCCGATACAGAACTGAAAGATTGTCACATCTCCCTTCATATCCCCGAGGGGCTGACCTTGCGTGAAGGGTGGAACAACCTGAAGCAGCAGGCCGAGCTGGAGGTCGATGTAAACAAGGTAACGGCCAAGAACGACTTCTCAGCTGAATCGCTTGATATACAGCTTCAATGCACGCCTTCCGGGGAATCCAGTCTCCACCTTCAAGGTCTTGTCAACGGGAATAAAGTTGCAACTCAAGCAATGGCACAATTGCGCGACGATGCCATTCTGGACCTGCAAGGACTTCGACTCGAACTTCCGCTTTCGTCATTCAACGCCATTCTGGGGGATGCGGTTCCATCTGCCATCAAAATTCCGGACATGGTCACCCTTACTCTTACCGGAAGCATAAACACAAAAACGGGTCAGGTTACCAACTGTAAATATGATGTCCACATACCGCAGCTAGTCCGGGTGTGTCAGAACGTCCATGTCCGCAAAGGCATGGAAATTCCCCTTGAACTCGACGTCCGCGGAACATTCCACACAAGGGATGACGGCAGCATGCACTATGACGCCAATGTGGAAGCTGTTCATAAGAGAGGCATTCTGGATATCCATGTGAGTGGAAACCCGCTGAAGGAATGCCACATCACCGGTTCAAACTCGATTCCGGTAGATGTTGTCAATGCTCTCATTGATAACGGAGATGCCCACTGGATTATGCGGGATTTCCGCTGTACCCCCGGAAAGACCCGCACGCTCATGCGCAATATCGCAGCCACCATCCGCTACGATAAGGGTATCTATGTCCAAGCACATTGCGACGCCGAATTACACAATATCGAGTACATTCTGGGGGCCATTCGTGACAAAGAGGATGCCAAAGGTAACCCCACCGGAGAGGAATATCTCCGCACAGACCTGGGGCCCAATCCCTACACCCTCGTCAAATACGGAACCTGCGGCGTGGATGTTCTGGTGCAGCTCGACTGCCAGGATGCCAACGGGAAGCCCCTGAAGGACAAATTAAGCATCATCCTGCAACACCCTGATTTGTTGTATGACAACAAACCCTGGCTCAAGCGCCAGAATATCACGAAAGGAGTACTCACCAGCAGGATTCAGGGTGAGGCCATTGTGTTTGACCTGGATAACTACACCATCTCCCTACACAATCTGAGAGGCGTTGCCTACCCGGCCTATTCTATCGGCATGTATTATTCCCCCATCCAGAGTTACATGTCGGATATAGAGCTTCAATATCCAGCCAGGATTGAAACCGCGTACTGCATATTCCCCCTTTCCCGGCATTGTAAAATCCCCATGAAGGGACTCATTCACGCTGAAGCAGCGAAAGGCGCAGGATTCCGCTTCCTCGGCACTACTATACCGCTCAAGAATTTCACCGGGTTCATCAACATTAGTGATACGGACGTCTACCTCGACCGCATGAACGCAGAAAGCTGGGGAGGCGTGCTGAATGGCGCCCTGAGAATCGATTTTTCCGGTGAACACACAACACTGGATGGCTATTTCGTTGCACGGAATATGAATCTGCAAGACATTGTGAAGTCCTATGGAGTTGATTTCAGTCCTGCTCACTGCGACGGCGAGATACGCTTCCAGGCCAGTCAGCCGGAACTCGAAGCCGTGCAGGCATACGGCCGTGTACACCTCAAGGATGGCGACCTGATGCAGATAAGCTTGTTCCGCCCCATTTCAGCCCTGTTATCAGACATGCCGGGCAACCTGAAAAAACTTCAGGAGAGCGTTCACATCAAAGACAAGGAAGAGCCTCCCTCCTGGGTAGATAAGCTCATCAACCTCGTATTCCGCTCTGGCCGGGATGCCGTTGACATCGTTCAGGATTCCGCCTACAAAGTTCCATTTGCAAACCACTTCATCCGTTACAGCATAGATGAGGCCTATGCCAAATTCGACATCCATAAAGGCCATCTCATCAGCCGCAACATGAAGGCGAAGGGCTACAACCTCGATGTTAATTTGCAGCTGGACCTGGACTTGAATGACCTCACGCTCAAGGGCAATCTCTGGCCAAAGATTTCAAGTGTACCGACGGCGATTATCTCGCCCGTCACCGTACTCTCAGATTTCCTGATTGATATCAATCTGTACGGAGATGTGCTGAATCCGCAATGGAAGTTCAGTCTGAGTGAGGATCTGGAAAAATTCAATCCTCTGCCTCATGATGAGGAGAAGAGCGCCAAGTAATGCAAGACCAGCTTATCACAATCGGGCTTGGATTACTGCATGCCACAGGCTGTATTCTGGCACTGCATGCGCTTGAACGCCCCCACTCGCCCCAAGGCACAATAGCATGGATGATGGGGCTGATTCTGCTTCCGGGTTTTACCATTCCGCTGTACCTGGTGCTGGGGGCAAGCCGTATTCACCGGCACACCACAAGTCGCCACAGCCGGGAACAAATCCAGAAGTTCCTCAAATTGCACCGGGCGTGGACACCTGCCCCGGACAGAATTCACAAGTTGCTAGCCCATGTAACCGGATATGCCGCCTGCCATGAAAACAAAGTAAAGGTTCTCTGCAATGGCAATGAAACATACCGTGAATTACTGTACGCCATCCGCAATGCAAAAGAATCCATCCTGCTCGAATTTTTCATCATCCGCAATGATTCGGTAGGAAATACTCTGCGCAATGCCCTGGTCGAACGCGCTAAAGCCGGCGTTCAGGTCTATGTCATTTATGATGAAGTAGGTTGCCACAAATTGCCGTCTGGTTATTTAAACAAGCTCAGAACCGCCGGTGTCCATGTCGCATCGTTCAACGGCAAACGTTTCTGGTTGAGTTCCATACTTCGTATCAACCTCAGAAACCACCGGAAACTGGTCGTTATCGACTCACAATGCGCATTTCTAGGGAGCCTGAACATCGGCCTGGAATACACGCAGCGAAAAGGACGCCCCAGCTGGCGTGATACCTTTGTAGAACTCTGTGGCCCAGTTGTTTCACAATGCATACTGAGTTTCTGTGATGACTGGCGGCGTGCCACTGGAAAAAGCATACTGCAACTGGCACGGCCATGCCCACCGGCAGGAGAAACACTCTGCCAGCTCATCCCCAGTGGCCCGGATGATGGTCCCATGAACGCCTGGCAACTGAGTCTGTTGGAAATGGCAGCTCAGGCAAACGAGCGATTGTGGCTCACCAGCCCGTATTTTGTGCCAACGGAAGCCGTTCTCAATGCCTTGCAGGCAGCAGCGCTCAGGGGTGTGGATGTGCGCATACTGGTTCCGCGGAGAGGCGACCACCTGGCAGCTCACCTGGCCATGCTCACCTTTATACCCTCCTTACTGGCATGTAACATACGCCTGCACGCATACGAACCTGGCTTTCTTCACGAAAAAGTCTGCGTTACAGACGGGCACCTCAGCAGCATTGGCACAGCCAATCTTGATGAACGCTCCCTGCACCTCAATTACGAGCTGACGCTCCTCATCCGCAACCGGGAGACAACGGAAGAAATAGCCCGTATGCTGGAGAAGGACATGAAGGACACCACCATGCTGACCCAGGCGGACTGGTATAAATCCTCAATCTGTCTCCGGCTGCTGGCCAATTGCTGCAGGTTACTCTCCCCTGCTCTGTGATGCCGCCTGCAACTCGAATAATCAGCATGCAGAATTCCCCCATTACAGCACTTGAAATACAGCGCTGTGTATGATAATATGGAGGGCATGAAAATTACGCTGAATGCACCGCTGGACATGCACCTGCACCTCCGCGATGGTGAAATGCTGAAGCTTACAGCCCCTCTCTCGGCAGACTTTGCAGGGGCTGTCATTATGCCCAATCTTGTTCCCCCGGTGACAGCACCGGACGCCATGCAGGCATACGATGCCCGCATCCGGCAAGCCATGGGCAACACCGCATTCACGCGCTATATGACGCTTTTCTTCACGCCCATGGGCGAAAAAGAACTGCTGGCAGCAAAGGAAACGCCCGGATTCTTCGGCTTCAAGCTCTACCCGGCAGGCATCACCACCAACAGTGAGGGCGGTGTTTCAGACCTTGCCCAGGCAGACAGCACGTTCCGGCTCATGGAAGAGCTGGGAATCCCCCTACTGGTGCATGGTGAAAGCCACGGCTTTGTCATGGACCGGGAGCAGGAATTCCTCAGCGTTTACCGGCATCTTGCCACAAAGTATCCTAGGCTGAAACTCAGCATGGAACACATTACCACAGCTGAGGCGGTCAAGCTGCTCGATGAGTTCCCGAACATCTGCGCCACAGTAACGCTGCAGCACCTCATCATCACACTTGATGACGTAGCAGGCGGAGCCCTGCGCCCGCACCTGTTCTGCAAACCCATTGCCAAGCGTCCGGAAGACCGCGATGCTCTGCTGCAAGCCGCGCTCAATGGTCACCCCAGACTCATGTTCGGCTCAGACTCGGCTCCGCACCCCCGCTGCAAAAAAGAGGCATGCGGCTGCGCTGCGGGCGTTTTCACCGCCCCGGTAGCCCTGCCCAAACTGGCGGAAATCTTTGCAGCAAACGGAGTTCTGCAGAATCTCCAGGCTTTTGTAAGCGACAACGCCTGCCGCTGGTATAATCTGAACCCGGTGCAGAAGCAAATCACGCTTCAGGACACCCCCATGAGCATACCTGCAAGTTACCAGAGCTTCGGTGAACAAGTCGTTCCCATGTACGCCGGCGAGACCATTGGCTGGAGTGTCAGAAAATAATGGAAAACGCGCCCATACCAACCGCCGATGACCTTCGCCAGCTTCTGGCAGATATCGCAGGCATGCACATGCCGTTCGGCATGTACGGTCCGGAAAATTACCCACCGGACGGCTGCCCACTCATGGATTTACCCACTGAATATCTGGACTGGTTCTGGCAGAGAGGCTGGCCAAAGGGCAAGCTGGGCAGACTCATGGAGCAAACCCTGCTGATTAAAAACAGCGGTCTTGATAAGCTCTTTGAGCCATTCCGGGCTGCAGCGGGTGGGCGCAGACGCTTCCCTCGAAAATAATCTCACATGAATAAAATCAAATCCATCATTCTGGCCGCCAGGCCGAAAACCCTTCCCGCCGGCTTTGTTGCCGTTTGGGCGGGCTGCCTGATTGTCTGGAAATTCCAACATTTCGCGCCGGAATCCGGCATCCGCCTGGACTGGTGGCTGGCAGCCTATACCGCACTGAGCTGCGCCTGCATTCAAATTGCCTGCAATTTTTTCAATGACGCACTGGATGCAGATAAAAATGCGGATACAGCAAACCGGCAGGGCCCCCGACGCATCACCGCCAGTGGGGATATGTCACCCATAACTGTTAAATTGTGGGGCTGTTTCTTTCTGCTGGCAGCCTCAGCGTTTGGACTGCCACTTATCCTGGCCCAAGGTTGGCCCGTTCTGCTCATCGGCATTCCCAGCCTCTTTTTTGCCTATGGTTACACCGGGGGACCATGGCCACTGGCATACCACGGGCTGGGGGAACTATTTGTTCTTCTGTTTTTCGGGTTAGTCGCAGTAGTGGGCACAGTATTTGTGCAAATCGGCTGGCAACCAGGGTTTGAACAAATCTACTGCGCAGCGGTAGTCCTGGGTGTCCAGTGTGGGCTGCTTTCATGCCTGCTGATTGAGGTTAACAACATACGCGACCGCAAAGAGGACGCAACCACCGGGAAGCGCACGCTGGCAGTTCGGCTTGGTGAGAAACGCGCCAGAGGCCTTGCCTCCGCCTTTCTCATTGCACCGTATGTCACCCTCAAACAAACCGCCTTCTTTCTGCCGGGGTTTGAATGGAACCTGGTCTGGCTGGCAGCCGTACTCACGGGTGGATTCATCTTACTGAAACTGCACACCATGCCAGCAAACAAGAAAATGAACATGCTGCTGGGGCTCTCCTCCCTGCACATGGGCCTGTTCCTTCTGGCTCTCACCATCTGAAATATTGCAACCTGCTCACCTACTTATGACCAAGAAACTCCTGTTCCTTCTATCCTGTTTCATTTGCAGCTGCACACAGAATCAGCTCATACTCGATGCTTTCAATGAAGGGGAAAGCCTCATGATTCGCAATGATGATGCCATTGCGGATTTTGAAGCCATCATGGCTGGTGTTGCCTCTCCGGAAAATGAATACACCGCCATCTCGGAAAACGCTCGTTTCTTCAACTCTCAGGACGTACTCAATTCATACCAGTTCACGCAGCCGGTCATCGGCGTCTGCCGCAGTGGCGATAAAGAATACTACTACCACATTGAAAAGGATATCAAAGGCAGATTCTTTACCGATCTGAATGAAGGTGTGACCGATTACCTCATTTCGCGGGAAAAATATAATCAGATTATGGAATATATCAGCCTGCACACACCAGTTCCTGCCGAATACGAAGAAGGCGAAATCAGTGATGAGGAGTAAATCAAACCATGAGTAACCGGATTCCCATTTTCCTATTCATCCTCCTGCTGCTGCTCAGTGGCTGGTCGTTCATCAACCCGCACGATATGCAGGTGTGGTGGACAGAAATGACCTCAGTTATCATTCTCGTTGGGGCGCTGGCATTTACCTACCACAGATTCCAATTCTCCAACACGGCGTACGTGTGCATGGCTCTGTGGTGCGCCATGCAGATTGTGGGCGCCCATTATACTTTTGAATTAGTTCCGTTTGAATGCATCTCCCGCCTATTTGGATTTGAACGGAATCATTACGACCGGGTTGCACACTTTGTCGTCGGGTTGGGCAGCATTGCCATTGCAGAACTGCTCTGGAAACAGCGCATGGTCAACGGCATCGGCACCGCCGCGTGGTTCAGCGTTGTCTTCATGCTGGCCATTGCCGGACTCTGGGAGTTGGCAGAATGGATTTATGCCGAAATTGACGGGGGCGATGCCGGTCAGGCCTTTTTAGGCTCACAGGGTGATGTATGGGATGCCCAGAAAGACATGTTGCTGGACACATTCGGAGCCATTCTGGCAGCCGGACTCTTCTATCTCCAGAACCACAACAAATCAACCATTGCCTGAGCGGGGCAAAATCCCTTGACCCGCCCAGAGCCTTCATGTAGAATACGCAGCAGATGAAGACCCCGATTGTCCGAAAAGTAGAGCAAGTGCCGGTTTCCCGGTTCTATGAGAAATACCGCAGCACGCTGGAACTGCAGCTGCTCAACACGCCATTGGGTATGTCCCGCCCGATTGTGCAGCCGGCATTCAACCGCCCTGGTCTTGCGCTGGCTGGTTATTTCGGCTATTTTGCTCATGAACGCATTCAGGTATTCGGCGCGGCTGAAATGGCTTATCTCGGCACCATGAGCCAATCCGAACGCGAAGAGCGCCTGGATCACATCTGCCGGCTGGATGCCCCCTGCCTCATTTTCGCCCGTGGAGTCGATGTTCCTGCAGACGTACTGGCCATTGCAGACCGATACAACGTCTGCGTATTCCGCACGGCACTGCTTACCATGGAATTCGTGAACCGGGCAACATACATCCTGGAAAACGAATTTGCAGATAGCACCACCATGCACGCATGCATGGTGGACGTACGCGGTGTGGGGGTTCTCTTAACAGGCAAAGGAGGCGTGGGTAAAAGTGAAATTTCCCTGGGTCTGGTGGAGCGAGGCTCGTCTCTTGTGGCTGATGATATGGTGAGAATCCGCAATCTGGGCGGCGACCTCATTGCCACAGCCCCGCCATTGAGCAGCGGCTTCATTGAAATCCGCGGGCTCGGTATCATTAACGTAACCAACCTCTTTGGTCTGAAAGCATACCGTAAGGAAAAGCGTATCGATTTGGTCATCAACCTCTTCAGCGGCGAAATGACAGAACTGGAACGACTCGGACTAGAACACAAATTCATTGAGATTCTCGGCGTCGAAGTCGAGCATCTCAACCTCCCGGTAGCGCCGGGGC
Organism: Akkermansia sp.; assembly: GCA_045645565.1. Lineage (GTDB taxonomy): Bacteria > Verrucomicrobiota > Verrucomicrobiia > Verrucomicrobiales > Akkermansiaceae > Akkermansia. Next base: position 30,937 of record JAZRJB010000040.1, read on the forward strand.
GTGATATGTGCCGATTGGTAGAAGTTGCAGCACTCGGTCGTTATCTGCGTGACAGCGGCTACGATATGGCCAGCGAGTTTAACAAGCGCCTGAACAAAGAAATCGCCAACCGCACCGTTTACCCGGGCAATGCTGAATAAATTATGAGTACACCACTGTCAGAAATCGTTTCCCTGCTCAACGCAACCCTGCGTATTTCCGAAATCAAGGATGCCTCTGTGGCCATGAATGGTCTTCAGGTAGAAAACAACGGCACTGTCACCAAGGTTGCCCTGGGGGTTGATGGCTCCCAACAGACCATTGATGCCGCCATTGCAGCGGGTGCCGACCTCCTGGTGCTGCACCACGGCATCTTCTGGTGCGGGTTGCAGCCGCTCACCGGCTGGTGGAAACAGAAGGTTACCTCATGCCTGGTCAATAACCTGGCTATCTACTCTGCCCACCTGCCCTTGGACCTGCACCCGCAGCTTGGCAATAATGCGGGAATTGCCCGCGGTCTGGAACTTACCGATGTGCAACCCGAAGTCGACTACCACGGCACGCTCATCGGTCTTTCCGGCATCTTCCACGGCACCGTGGGAGAACTGAAGACCAGGTATGCGCAGATTGCCGGCTCGGAAGTCACGGGGGTGATACAGAACGCAGACCAACCCGCTGGTCGCATAGCTCTCTGCAGCGGTGGAGGCGGTGACGCCATTTACCAGATGCACGCAAAGGGCTACGGCACGTACCTGACAGGCGAAGAAAACCACTGGGTCAGCAACGCCGCCCGGGATATGGGGATGAACATCCTCTTTGCCGGTCATTATGCCTCTGAAACATTCGGCGTAAAGTCACTGGGTGAGCTTTTGGAAAAGGAATTCGGTCTTCCGACGGTATTCATTGATAACCCCACTGGCATGTAACATGCTCATCATTGTAGAAGACCAGTTCGGCACACGCCTGGACCAATACCTCGCAGCCCAGTTACCTGAGCTTTCACGTGCCAGAATTCAAGCGCTCATCAAGGATGCTGAAATCACCGTCAACGGGAAAGCGGCCAAGGCAAAGCTTCCCGTAGAGCGGAATATGCGCATTGAAGTCAACATCCCGGAGCCGGAACCGGCAGAGGCACAGCCGCAGGATATCCCGATTTCCGTGCTGTTTGAGGACAAGCATGTTATTGTCATTGACAAAGAAAGCGGCATGGTTGTGCATCCCGCCGCCGGCAACCCGGATGGCACCCTGGTAAATGCCGTGCTGTTTCACTGTGGGGATTTATCCGGCATAGGCGGGGTGGAGCGTCCCGGCATTGTCCACCGATTAGACAAAGACACCAGCGGGTGCATTGTGGTTGCCAAGAATGACCAGGCACACCTCTCCCTCACAACCCAGTTTGCAGAACGTGATACCGGTAAAATTTACCTGGCCGTTGTTCAAGGGTGTCCGAAGGAAGCAAAAGGCACGGTCTTCACGAACATTGGCCGGCATCCGGTCAACCGTCTCAAAATGGCCGTGGTTAACCCCGGAAGCGGAAAACCAGCCATAACTGACTGGGAGGTTCTGCATTATGACGCCGCTACGGATTCATCACTGGTCATGTGTACCCTGCACACGGGGCGCACGCACCAGATTCGTGTACACATGCTGCACCTGGGGCACCCGCTCATCGGCGACCCCATCTATGCGCATCCGCAACGCCAGAAAGCCCGCCCCGGGCGCCTGATGCTGCATGCCTGGCGACTGGCATTCAACCACCCGGCAGATGGCAAACGCATTGCGATTCAATCCCCCATACCGCCGGAGTATACGCCCTGGCTCATTGGTCATGAGCTTCCGGAATGGGATGAGCAGCGCACAAACTGATTCCGGCGCGCACAAGTTACCAACAACACAGAACCCTTTCTCCTGTTACCGGGAGAAAGGGTTCAACTGTATAGATATTAACCAATCAGGCAGGCATCACTGCCGGGTAACGGTGATATTACCCCAGGTGCTCTTATGATCAGCATCATTAGTAAAGATAATCTCCAGCACGGGTGATTTACTTGCCTTCTTGACGTCAAGGTTAAAGGTCTGCACGGTTGCGCCCCAGGTCACGGAACGAGCCGTCTTATCCTCTGCTATGCAGTTATCACCATCCAGCAAGCGAACCTGCTTCACGTGTACAGCATCGCGCCCCGTGACAATCTTGAAAGTAACAGCATACTTACCAGGTTTCTGCATGGGCACATTTATCATCTGCAGCGGAACCTCGCTTCCCGGAATGATTTCAGGGCTCCAGCCCTGACCATAGTTATACTGGCGCACCCAATCGCGCATCACGACGGGTGCAGATAATCCGAGGGGGGATTCAGGGTTCAATTTGCGCATGATGCGGGCATACTTTGTAATAAGCGGGCCACCGGCCATCATGCCCATATTACGGCGGATATGCCCGATGACAGCTGCGCAGGCACGCTGTTTCTGGTCAGACGTGTAGCGTTCGTTCTCAATCGTGGCATCAAGGCGCTTGAGGATGGAATCCATACTCTCACCATTCTGAATCCCGAACCCGAAATTCAACGCACCACGATGCCCGAACTTATCGTCCGGGTCAGCACTGCGCATGGCGCCCTGCAGACCACCAGGCCACTCAATGCCATTCACGCGGGCAGATTCCAGGAAAAGACGGTTCTTTTCATCAGGAGAAGCAGCAGCATGAGCCTTTTTAAGAAGGTCATCCTGATTTCCCTTAGCCTGAAGCTTCTGCTTAATCAGCTCAGCCACCTGCTTCGGCGTAGAATTCATCAAATCTTCGCCGCATATTCTGGCAAACATGCGCCCACCTTTCTCGTAGAAAACAATGGCAGGATAGGAAATATCCGACATATCGTTGGGATACCCCAGCGAACCCATCATCTTCTTGCTCTTCTCCTTTGCAGCTGCGTCACTGTTCTGATAAATAGGAGCCAGCAGCAGTGCTGCCTTGCCGGAGGCCTTAAGCACATGTTCATCAGCAATGAGCTTCTTGCACAGTTTTTCACCATACCGGTCCCACCCGGACGGATAGATGAATACCATATATCCGGTATCTGTCACCTTCTGGGAAGCTGCGGCAAATGAATCATACTGAGGTGCGGCGCAGACAGGCTGAAGCAATGCGGCAAACGCAGAGCATGCCAGTGTCATGTAAAATCGTTTTAACATAATCGTATTAAAAGGTTGAATTAGATTTATGCTGCGGGTTCACCAAAGACATACATACCATTTGCATGGAATACCTCCGGACCACCGGGGCGCATCACTCGGATATAGAGCGCCTTGGGCCGTTCTTTCTGCAAATCGAAGCGGTTCACGTAATTCCCGGTGTTAGGAATCGGTTCGCCGACATCATGCCAATCGTCATCACGCCCGGTATCAGAAACCTGAACCTTAATGGGACGGAAACGGTGAATGAGGCTCCACTCATTTGTGCCCATAAAGACAACACCGGTCACATAAGCATGCTTAGGCAGCTTGACTGCAATCCACGGGTTCTTTTCCTTGGCCGTGTGAATGCGACCACCAGATTTGGTGACAAAGCCGGAATGCGTATGAGGAGCATCCCACTCGCTGGTGGAACTGGCAAAGGGCAGACCGCCTTCAGACACAAGCTTTCCGGGGAAGGACGGGAAATCCGGAATCGGAGCCGCGCCTTTAATCAGCTTCTTGTCAATCATCTTGCTGATGGAGTAGAACGTTTCCGCATCGCGGGCGCGCTCTGCAGTCAGGAGCAAGCCACCAAGCAGCTTGGCTTTCTGCTCTTCATCCAGGGCCTTGCCCTTACCCAGCATTTCAAGCGTGGTATCCATCAACTGCTTCTTACCCGCCTCGCTGAGTGAGGATGACAAGTTGTTACCCCAGGTCATCATCGTTCCGGAATAGGCGCTGTGCGGAGCAGCCGCGGCAAGCACGTTTACATACAAATCAATAATGGCAGATTCGGAAGTACCACCGGCATTTTTGCACATCTGAAGCTGGTTCGAGGTAAGGGCTTCAATGCGCCAGCGGTCCGGACCCATCTTATCAGCATGCTTCCAGAAGAGAGCGCAGCAGTCTACCAATTCCTTAACAGACAATCCGGCAGACGGCAATTTCCCGTATACATACTGACGCAGCAACTCTGCAGCCTGCTCAGGGTAGGCACTAGCCACACCGGAGCAAAGGGTTTTGTTCAGCTTCTTCCACGCATCCTTGTTCTGCGGCATCTTGGAAGAAAGGAATGAGGAATACTCACGCCACACAGGGTAATTCAGCGGAGCAGCCTCTGTGGACTCCTCATAACAGGCCAGTGTCTTCTCATCATCACCTTTATCAGTATATGCCTGGGCAAGTATGCGGTAAGCATTCGAAAGGCGTGCCTTCTTGGCATTATCCTTGGCATAAAGGTCATCGGTCAGATGCAGGGCACTGAAGGTCCAGTTGTTATCCCACGGAATCCAATGCAAACCGCGTTCCCAGGTCAACGAATATGCCGGAGTCCAGCGGCCATTCACGAGCACCAGGTATGCGCAGTGTCCCGGTTCGCCAGCAGTCAGGGCAGGCACACCATTAGCACAGGCTGAAGCCGCACCGAAATGGGAAAGGCCACCGCACACACCACCTACATGCTTCGTAAACGCCATGTGGTTGTCGGTGTACACCCCGACAAAGGGAGCCACATACCACGGACCATGAATGGAATCACCATACACGTTATCCAATATGTAGCCACAGCGCCAGCAGCTCGACGGATATTGCCAATCGGGCAAATGCACATTATTCAATGCCCACTCAAATGCCTTGATGGTTCCTGATGAATGGTGGATTTTCCAACCACAGACAATGCGGCGCTGGTGAATGGGCAAATCATCATAGGACGTATTCAACCGCCCGAGACGCCAGTATTTAAGGAAATACTGCGCACGCTCGACCGCTGCCGTGAGATGACCTCCATACCGGGCATATTCCAGAGCAATCGCCGTTGTCGTATCGCGCTCCACTCCCTTATTCAGAGCCTGGGCATCTTCTGCTGCAATGGCGGCAATAATCTGCACCACGCGCGTAAAGTTGTACATTTCGCCAGAGAAAGCAATCTGCTCCATCCACCCGGCATCAGAAAGGATTTGCTTGAGTACCTCCTGGCACTTACCCAGATTGGCAGGATATTTGGACTCCTTCTGCAGGTTCTTCAAATCAGATTTTGCGCAATCCAGCAAATACTCAGCACGCTTTTTCTCGGGACCGGTCTTGCTGCTCACTTCTTTTTCCAGACGGGTAATTTCATCCTTCTTCCCCTGGACAGAGGAGTTCAGATTATTGTTGTACTTCTTATATCCCTCCTGGGCCGATGTTTCGGCACATGCGAGATGATACATGTACAACAAACGGCGGTTCTCCGCCTTTTTCAAAAATGCACTTACACGTTTCTCTTTGACAGAAGGCAGCGCCTTCAGTATTTCTGCTGCCAGCTTTTTTCTGAGTTTATCCGGTGTACGCCAAGCAGAAGCATCCACCATCTGCGGAGTCAGCACTGATTTTGGTCCCTGCGTCTCTGCCGGAGCAACGGCTCCGAACAGCATAACCGACAGAGATAAAGCTATAATTGCCGATTTCATATATAAAAATCAATTAGTTTTAACTGCGTTGTTTGCTCATTGTTATAAAAAATGATTCATCCGCGATAAATCGCAAACCATTATAGACACAACAATGAAGGAAGAATGCCAGATTCCATACCTGTTTGCAAGATTATTTTACCAGACAGGGCATATTTTCCCTGCATTGAAATCATACAATAGAACTTGACACCCAGAGATTCACGGAGTACCATGCCCCCATGCCGAACAATACTGAAACAAGGGTCGAATACTACCTGTTACTCTCAGATGGTGAAGAGGAAGGCCCGTACAGCATCTCGGAATTGCGTGAAATGCTTCAGCGTGACTTAATTTCGGCTGATACAGAAATACGACAGGCAGGAAAAAAAGAGTCCATCCACCTCGATGATCTGCTTCATGGAAATTACCGGGGCGCACTGGATGATATTACCGGGCTGAAAGGACTGGGCGGTTTTTCCATCTGGCATTTCTTTGCGGATGTATTCCGCCGGCACAGCAAGGAGGAAGTTCTGGAAGTTTTCTGCTGCGGCACCGCCGGCACAACACCTCCGTTACATGCGGTCAACAGCGCCTGGCCCAGCCCCTGGATTTTTGCCCGGATGCTTCTGGCTTGCCTGTTGCTCTATTTCGGGTTTAACTGGGCAACCAACACCTTCCATAACCCGAACCTGGTACCAGGGCTCATGTTTGTCGGCAATTTTGCCATTCCTTTCTGCGTGGCTGTACTCTTTTTTGAACTGAACGTCCGCCGGGAAGTTCCCTTTCTGGATGTCATGCGTGCCATGTTCTATGGCGGTTTGATATCACTGATTTTCGCCTTGGTTCTGGTTGAAGTAAGCCCAAGCCTGCTGGCATGGATTGCCGGTCCCATCGAAGAGCCTGCCAAACTGCTGGCGGTCATCGTTGTTGCAGGCCGGCGACGCAATGGCCGGATTCTCACAGGGCTTCTTCTTGGCGCAGGTGTGGGGGCAGGATTTGCCGCGTTCGAAAGTGCGGGCTATACTTTTACTGAAATAGCCAGACTTATCTCCAGCTCCACCGCAGTGCAGCTCATCACCCCGTTCAATCCGCAGCAAGGCTATGCACTGGCACAGAATGCAAGCCACATCAACCCTGATGCGGTCATGCAGATACGCGCTCTGATTTCCCCATTCGGTCACATTGTCTGGACCGCCATTACGGCTGGCGCCTACTGGCTGGTCCTCAAGCAACGCATTGATGACGGGCGGCGTTACCTTTCAGATTCAAAGATTGACTGGTATGCCCTGGCGGATATTAGATTTCTGCGCATTGCCTGTGTCCCGGTTGCGCTCCACCTGGTATGGAATACCAACTGGCTCAATGAATTTGGTCTGCTGCGCTTCCTGCTGCTGGGGCTCATCGCATGGGGTGTGGCGCTGAGACTGGTGCATGCCGGCTTATTGCAGATTCGTGAGGAAAAACGCATGAAGGGTCTTCCTCTGTAATGAAAAACAGGGGAGTTATCCTCCCCTGTTTCTGATAAGTTACCACTGGTTATTAAGGCTCTTGGTCTCCTTGTAAACCTCCATGTTGCGCTCGGTTTTACCTGATATGCAAGGAGGTGTTCCGGTGACCAGGTGGAAGTCCAGCACCTCAACCTTGTTGAGCCCCGGTTTGAGGAACTCACCGGGACAATACAGACGCTCCTGCGGTCCGATGTGCCAGTAACGCCCCAGCAACTTCCCATTCACCCAGACGTATCCTTTCGGCCAGCCGCGCATATCCAGGAAGGTATCCTGACAATGCTCCAGCTGCACCTCAGCCCGGTAAAGAGCGCCTTGCTCCTGACCACGACACTGACCAGTCACCTGCACAGCAACAGGCAGCGGCTTCTTCAAATCGATACGCTCTACCTGCCATCCTTTTAATTCCTGATTACCCAGCATCACCTTCCCAATAATACCCTTACGGTCCTTTTCAAGGTATTTTGAGAAATTCACATGCCCGAAGGTATCCACCACAAGTTTGAGCTGCTGGGGTTGCGTGCGCGCTGGCAGTTCAATCCGGGTCTGATTCAGACGCCGGTCCAATACGCCCAGGTATTGCTCACCCAGGTAAACCTGGGCGAAATCGTGCGCCTGGCAATGCAATACAGCAGCACTGCCGGCAGGCACTGTTATGGAATAAATACCAACACCCTGATTCTGCCCCAGGCTCTCCAGCGTAGGAGGCTGGTCAAAAGTCGCGGATTCCACTACACCGCGCAGGGCGTGGAGAGCGCACACAAACTCCGGACGGAACTCCGGAATCTCCATAGCGACCGGCTGCACCGGTTCCGGCACATCAGCAGATGCCGGTAATGCCGACTTGATAATCTCACGGTATTCAAAATACTCACGGGTCAGGTTCCCGTTTTCACCAATGGGTGAGCCGTAATCATAGCTGGTAAGGTCAGGTTCGAACTTACTGCCATCACCATTGGTATTAGCCCCGGCTGTAAGCCCGAAATTAGTACCTCCGTGCAGCACAAAGATATTGAACGACACGCCATCGCGCATGTACCATCGAACGGAATTGAGGGTATTGCGCGTGGGGGTCCAGTTACCCTCACCCCAGTGACGCAGCCATCCGGGATACGTTTCACTGGAAAACACAGGAACCCCGGGCGCCACACGCAGTGCAGTCTGCATCTGCCAGGCATTATCTGCGGGGTCCAGCCCCACCGCCACACCGCGTGGAACAAAGCGCAAGTGGTGAGCGGCACTGCCTTCAGAAAGATAGAACGGGCCAGCTCCCTTCTCTTCCCAGAAATGCTTCAGCCATTCGATATAGGCTAATTCATCGTGTTCACTCTTATAACTTCCATATTCGTTCTCCAGCTGCACCATGAGAACAGGACCACCATTCCTGCACAGGCGGGGAATGACAATTTGTGCCATTTTCTCAAGATACCGCGTCTGGGCCTCCATAAACTGTGCATTTCCCGTATAACGCAACGGCGTCACATCGTCCTTCAGCAAATAGGTCGGCAAACCGCCTAAATCCCACTCACCGCACACATAAGGGCCCGGGCGGAACAACACCCACATTCCCTCCTGCTGGCATAAATCAATAAACGCAGCTATATCATTGCGGCCACTGAAATCCCAGCTTCCATCCTCCTGCTCAAGCGCATTCCAGAACACATAAAATGCTATGGTATTCAAGCCCATCGCTTTTGCGGCGCGAATACGATGCAGCCAATGCTCTCGCGGCACTCGCTGCGGATGAATCTCACCCGAACGTATCTGAAATGGCTTGCCATCCAACATGAACTCGCGGCCACCTGCACCGCCAAATCCAAACCCTGCCGACACACCTGGTACCGGTTTCTGTAAATTCTGCATCGCTTCCACCCCGGCCTCAGCTCCTAAAGCGGTCATGAGCAGCATGCTGAACAATGCGCGTTTCATAGTGTAACCTCTAACACATTTCATGAAAAAAAGCGAGCAAAAAGACACCACATGACCAGAAGCTCACACGCGCACACCACCAGCTCCGCCTGGCTGGTGGCATCTGGTCAGTGGAGAAAGGGTAACATAATAAGCGGTGCATCTGCACATACAGATGCACCGCTTCAGGGTAGTCAGGCTATGTTATGAGTAGATTTTGAGCCTGAGTTAAGGCAGATTACATCATGCCGCCCATGCCACCCATGCCGCCCATGGCATCGGCGCCAGCGCCGCCATGACCGCAGGAGCACTTCTTCTCAGGCAGGTCGGTGATGAGGCACTCGGTGGTGAGCATCAGACCAGCGATGGAAGCTGCATTCTGCAGAGCAGAACGAGTCACCTTGGTGGGGTCAACCACACCGGATACGAGGAGGTCTTCGTATTCATCAGACACAACATTGTAACCCATGGTGGGAGCCTCAAGGTTCTTCACCTTCTCCACGATGAGGGCTGCCTCACGACCAGCATTGGCCACAAGCTGACGAAGCGGAGCCTCCACAGCGCGATAGACGATAGCGGCACCCGTGGCTTCATCGCCAGTCAGGTTCAGAGCGCACACGGCCTTCTGAGCGCGGATGAGGGCTACACCACCACCGGGAACGATACCTTCCTCCACAGCAGCGCGGGTTGCGTGCAGGGCGTCATCGACACGGTCCTTCTTCTCCTTCATTTCGGTTTCAGTTGCAGCACCCACCTTGATGACGGCAACACCACCGGCAAGCTTGGCCAGGCGCTCCTGCAGCTTCTCGCGGTCGTAATCAGAGGTCGTCTCCTGAATCTGGTGACGAATCTGGGACACGCGGGCAGAGATATCAGAAGACTTACCGGCACCTTCAATGATGACGGTGGTGTCCTTTGTGATAACCACGCGCTTGGCAAGACCGAGCATATCGACGTCAACATTCTCAAGCTTGAGGCCGAGGTCCTCAGAAATGCACTGACCACCCGTCAGGATAGCGATATCCTGGAGCATAGCCTTGCGGCGGTCACCGAAGCCGGGGGCCTTCACTGCTGCCACATTGAGCGTGCCGCGCAGGCGGTTCACAACGAGAGCCGCCAAAGCCTCGCCTTCAACATCCTCAGCAATGATAAGGAAGGGCTTACCGCTCTTAGCCACCTTCTCCAGCAGGGGAAGGAAATCCTTGAGGTTGCCTATCTTCTTCTCAAAAATGAGGATATAGGGATTCTCCAGAACAGCCTCCATCGTGTCTGCGTTCGTCACGAAGTAGGGAGAAAGGTAGCCCTTGTCGAACTGCATACCTTCCACCACGTCCAGAGAGGTATCGATACCCTTGGCTTCTTCCACGGTGATGGTGCCATCCTTGCCCACCTTGTCCATTGCCTCTGCAATGATATCACCGATTTCGGAATCCCAGTTGGCAGAAACGGTTGCTACCTGGGCGATTTCCTTGGTGGAATCCACAGGCTTGGAAATGTTCTTCAGCTCACCAACGATGGCGGCGGCAGCCTTGTTGATACCACGCTGAAGGGAAATGGGATTTGCACCAGCGGTCACATTGCGCAGACCTTCGCGGTAGATAGCCTCAGCCAGTACAGTGGCAGTGGTGGTACCGTCGCCGGCAATGTCGTTCGTCTTGCTGGACACCTCGCGGACAAGCTGGGCACCCATGTTCTCATAGGCATCCTCAAGCTCGATTTCCTTAGCGACGGTCACGCCGTCCTTGGTGATGTTGGGGGAGCCGAACTTCTTGTCGATAACGACATTACGACCGGCCGGGCCCAGGGTGCTCTTCACAGCCTTGGCGATTTTGGTTACACCAGCCAGAAGGCTCTGACGTGCGGTTTCGTCAAATGAAAGTTGCTTAGCCATAAATGAAATGATTAGTGATGAATGAATGTATGTGATTAGTCAATGACAGCGAGGATATCGGATTCGCTCAGAATGGTATAGGTCACACCGTTGAAGGTAACCTCAGTGCCACCGTACTTGGTGATGAGAACCTTGTCGTTTACGGCCACGTTGAAGGGGATGATGTTGCCATCCTTATCGCGACCGCCAGTGCCGATGGCACGAACGATAGCTTCCTGGGGCTTTTCCTTGGCTGTATCAGGCAGGAACAGACCACCTGCAGTCTTAGTCTCGGCTTCAACGCGCTCCACGAGCACACGATTTCCTAATGGTTTAATCATAGTAGTGTATTTTGGATTTTTGATTTAAGATATTTGATTTTATAGAGAAGCAGCGTTCTGAGTTTTCTGCGCATCAGCGGGAACTCAATACTTCGAACTTCCCACTTCGTACTTCGCACCTCAGAACGCTGCACGTTCTGAAATTACTCATCAACGACTTCGGCATCCACCACCTTGCTCTTGGCCTTGCGGGGACCGTTGTCTGCGGAGGTATCGCAACCGGCATCGCAACCGGCGCCGGAACAGCCACCCTGCTGAGCGGCAGCCTGAGCAGCAGCGTTCAGCTCGGAAAGCGTCTTCTCAAGCTCCTCGGTCAACTGCTTCGCCTTGGCTACGTCCTTAGCTTCAGCTGCCTTCTTGAGGGCGTCAACCTTTTCCTGGATGGGCTTCACCAGCTCGGCAGGAGCCTTATCACCCATGTCCTTGATCTGGCGCTCAACGTTGTGGGCAAGGGAGTCAGCCTTGTTGATGACCTCGATATCCTCAGCCTTGCGACGGTCCTCCTCGGCGTGGGCCTCGGCTTCCTTCTTGGCGCGTTCGATCTCTTCCTTGGAGAGACCGGAGGAACCCTGAATGGAGATATTCTGCTCCTTGCCGGTGTTCTTATCCTTGGCGGTCACCTTGAGGATACCGTTAGCGTCCATATCGAAGGTCACTTCAATCTGAGGTACACCACGGGGTGCGGGCTGGATGCCATCGAGCTTGAAGTTACCCAGCAGCTTGTTGTCGTTGAACATCTTGCGTTCACCCTGGCAGATGCGGATATCTACTGCGGGCTGGTTATCAGCAGCGGTGGAGAACACCTGGCTCTTGCGCACAGGAATGGTCGTGTTGCGGTCAATCATCGGCGTTGCAATGCCACCCATAGTCTCGATGGAGAGGGTCAGCGGAGTCACATCGAGCAGCAGCACGTCATTCACAGCACCGGTAAGCACGCCACCCTGAATTGCGGCACCAACAGCCACCACTTCATCCGGGTTCACACCCTTGTGGGGTTCCTTACCAGCAAGGCGCTTAGCCATTTCCTGCACAGCGGGCATGCGGGTCATACCACCCACCAGAACGAGTTCGTTAATATCGCTGGTGCTCAGGCCGGCAGCGGCGATGCACTCACGCACGGGGCGGGCGGTACGCTCCAGCAGGTTCTCGGTGAGCTGCTCCAGCTTGCTGCGGGTCAGCGTGAGCTGAATGTGCTTGGGACCCGTGGCGTCCATGGTGATGAACGGCAGGGAGATATCGTAGCTCTGAGTGGAGGAAAGGGCAATCTTAGCCTTCTCAGCCTCCTCCTTGATGCGCTGCAGGGCATCTGTCTGCTTAGAGATATCCATACCCTCGCGGCTCTTAAATTCGTCCAGAATCCAGTTGATGACAGCGTTATCCCAGTCATCACCACCCAGGTGGGTATCACCATCAGAAGCCTTCACCTCGAACACACCGTCGCCGATTTCCAGCACGGAGATATCGAAGGTACCACCACCAAGGTCATACACAGCAATCTGCTCATTGCTGCCCTTATCCAGCCCGTATGCAAGAGCTGCTGCGGTGGGTTCGTTGATGATGCGGCGAACCTTGAGACCTGCAATCTCACCGGCGGCCTTCGTAGCGTTACGCTGGGCATCGTTGAAGTAGGCAGGTACGGTAATCACAGCCTCAGTAATCGTTTCACCCAGCTTAGCCTCAGCGTCAGCTTTCAGCTTGCCAAGAATCATAGCGCTGATTTCCTGTGGGGAGTATACCTTAGTCTCGCCGCCCACTTCCACCTGAATGTGGGCGTCACCATTAGCGGCTTCCACGATGGTGTAAGGAACCTTCTTGTCATCTGCCGTCAGCTCTGCGTACTTGCGGCCGATAAGGCGCTTTGCGGAGAAAACAGTGTTACGGGGATTCGTCACGGCCTGGCGCTTGGCAGCCTGACCAACGATGCGCTCGCCGTTCTTGGTGAAAGCGACGATGGACGGAGTGGTACGTGCGCCCTCACTGTTTTCAAGCACAGTGGCCTGACCGCCTTCCATGACGGCCATGCAGGAGTTCGTTGTACCAAGGTCAATACCGAGTATTTTGCTCATGGTTGTGTGTCTTTCTATTTTTTGTTGTGATTTTGTAGAAATCGTTCGGCCGGGCATTTGCCAGCTTCTCTTACCTTTCCTGTTGCAAATAGTGTGCCAACTTCGGCAAAACTTCGCATCACAATCCCGCTAACCTTTATTGTTAAACGTTTAGCGCAACGTCATATTTTCTCAGAACAAGGTATTTCCAAACGATTCATTGCTGCAAAATGTCGCACTGCGGCAAATTGACGCACACCCCGCCGCGTCATTTTGCCGCAGCACCACCAGTGAACAGCGGCACTGGCCATCGAGAAAGGAAACAGGCAGGTCCATGCTGACACACGGCGGCAGTTTTCAGGCTTGCAACGAGAAATGAAAAGCGTAGAATAGCCGCAATAGCACGTTTTCATCATGAGCGCACTCGAATTCATCCGTAAAAACTCGCTTCTCGTACTCATCGTTGTGGCCGGCGTAGGTCTTGGTCTGTTAATGATGGACTACGGAGACCGCGGCAGCATGTTTGTCAAAGATTATTACATCAACGTGAATGGCGTTGGCTATTCATACCCGGAGACAGCAGCTCTGGGTGAAAATGGAGAAAGCTATGTGCGTTCCCTGCATTCATCCACCACCAGCAAGCTCCGCAACATGTTCGATAAGAACGGCAATGAAGAACTGGATGATGCCGAGCAGGCTGCGCTGCAGGCATGGGTTTCCCAGCATCCTGAATATGATCAGTTCATACAGTTCCTCAGCGGCATCTACCAGAACTGGAGCTATGGCTTTGCTGATGATTCGGCCGTGAACGTGGCAGTCAACCGTGCAGTGATCCAATCCATGGCAGAGGAACTGGGCATCTCCCCCTCCAAGGAACAGATTGATACCTACCTTCAGGCTATGCCCGTGTTCAAGAATGCAAATGGCACCTTTGACCAGGCTCTCTACCAGCGTCTGACCGGTTTCCGCAACGGTGCTGCCAACAACCAGCAGGAAAAAGCCTTCCGCGGAGTCATCGCTGACATGATGGTCTGGGAAGCAGTCGGCAATATGATGACGGAAGGTCTGCAGATGCAGAGCAAGAGCTGCGGTGAACTTGTTGACGTCATGAACCAGGAGCTGCGCGGCAAAACGGCATGGCTCGCCAAAGACCGTCTGCCGGCTCCGGCTGCTGCCACGGAGGAAGAAATCAAGGCATACTGGGAGCAGAACAAGGACCGCTACATGAGCGATGAGCGCCGCATTGTCTCCGTGTACACGCTGACCCCGAGTGAAGGCTCCAGCATTGATGCACTCATGGTAACTGCAGACAACATCATGCAGGACCTCTCCCTCGCAAACGGCAAGGGCTTTGACCAGAAGTTGGCTGCTGCCGCTGAAAACCCAGAAAACGAAGCCTTCACCTACATGACGGCTGAAGGTAAGAGCCACGTGACGTATGCGCTCAGCACCCTGGCAGACGCCCATGCAGACCTGAACCTGCAGGTTGAACACAACGGTAACAGCGTAAGCCTGGCCGAAATCGCTTTCAAGGAGGTGGAAAGCGCACCCGCAGTTGCAGAATTCGAAGCCGCTCAGGCAGCAGGTACCGCTGATGATCTGGCCACCATCCGCCAGGTACGCGGCTACTTCCCCACCAGCAACGGCAAACTCGCATTCCTGCGTGTTGAAGCCATCGAGCAACCCACCGTTCTTCCTTACGAGCAGGCAAAGGCCGCTGCCACGGCTGATCTGCAGGCTGAGCGCCTTGCCAATCTTCTGGAAGACTCCGCCAGCAAGCTATACGAGACCATGACCGCAGCCTGCGCTGAAGGTGGCATTGATGCAGCCTTTGCCAAGGCAGCCGAAGCTGGCGCCATTGTAGAGGATTTCGGTCCCGTCGGGCTCGGCATTTCACACAAGGGTCTGCCCATGGGATTGGAAGTTCAGGCTCTCATCAGCGTACCCAGTGGTAAACTGGCACCGATGGTTACCCTGAACAGCGGTGCCCGCATCTCCGGTGTGACCGGACGCACCGTGGCAACAAGCCCCCAGTATGCCGCCATGAAATCCTTCATGCACATCCCGAGCATGAACGCCCGCCTGCGTGGCAATGTGTTGCTGGACTGGCTGCACGACACCTACACCCGCTATGCGGTCCGTTTCTCCGAACACGTCAAATTGAATAATAAGCAATAATCCAAACATAGAACATACGATTCGCCATGGCCCTGCCTGCTCAGACCAAGTACATCGTAGGCAATGAGGCCTGCGAACGGTTCAGCTTCTATGGCATGCGAAGCATCCTCGTCGCTTACATGACGGGGATGCTTCTCATGTCTAAGAACGAAGCCACAGAGGTTGTTCACCTGTTCATTGCCTGTACCTACCTGCTTCCGCTGCTGGGTGCATGGCTGGCAGACCGTTTTCTGGGGCGCTACCGCACCATCATTTCCATTTCCCTGCTGTACTGCCTGGGCAATGCCGTGCTGGCCATGGCTGATTTTGCCAATGATATAGAGACTCGCAAGTGGGTTCTCTTTACAGGCCTGACCATCATTGCCATCGGCGCAGGCGGTATCAAGCCCTGCGTTGCGGCCTTTGTCGGTGACCAGGTTCCCGCCGATGAAAAGGACGGACCAACCATGACCCGGCTGTATGCAGCATTCTACTGGTCCATTAACCTGGGTTCATTCTTCTCATTCCTAGTCATTCCCTGGGTTCGCCAGAACTGGGGATACAGCTGGGCATTCGGCATTCCTGGCATTTTCATGGCACTAGCCACGCTGATTTTCTGGCTTGGTCGCAAGCAATACAGCCATGTTCCCCCTACCCAGCCTGAGTTTCTGAAAGCCCTTATCACACGCGTTTTCCTGGGAGCAGCCCGCGCCTGTGAGCAATTTGGCGGAGCCGCCGTTGCACGGGCAACCAGCACAGCCATCAGCATTGCAGCATTCATTGTCATTGCCCCTGTTGTCATTCTTCTGGGCAACTGGGCACACAGCGGAGCCACGCAGCTGGCAACCCTTTCCGGGGCTGGTGAGACCATTTCTGCACTGTGCGGATTGGTGGCACTCCTGCTCTATATCACAGCCCTGGGGCTCGCCGGGCTCAAACTGGCGGCATCAACGCGCATGAGCGGATTCGCCGGTCTGGTTGGCAGCATGATATTCTGCAGCAAGGAAGAGACACAAGCCCGGTTCAGCGAAAGCGAACAGCGCGGCGTACGCAACCTCGTTCGTGTTCTGATTGTATTCCTGTTGATTATCCCCTTCTGGAGCCTCTATGACCAGACCGCCTCAAGCTGGGTTTTGCAAGGCAAGGAGATGCAGAGTATTGATTTGAGCTGGGGAAGTCTTAAATTCTGCTTCGGTGCAGAAGAAATGCAGAGTTTCAATCCTCTGCTCATCATGATTTTCGTGCCCATGGTCACCCTTTTTGTCTATCCCTATATCGGGCGCTGGGCCGCTCCGCTTAAACGCATGGGGCTGGGCATTCTGCTGGCAGGCGTTGCCTACGGCGCCGTAGCAGCCCTGCAGCAGCGCATTGATGCAGGCGTGCATCTCAGCATCCTCTGGCAGTGCATTCCGTATTTCCTGCTGACCCTTTCTGAGATTCTGGTCAGCACCACCGGGCTGGAATACGCCTACACTGCCGCAGGCAAGAATCTGAAGAGCATTGTATCCAGCCTCTGGCTTCTCACCAGCACCCTAGGTAACCTGCTGGTGGTATTCCTGACCAGTCTGGTAAACGACCCGGCCAGTGTTCCCGCCTTCATCCTGTATGGTTGCATGTCCATCTGTGTCGGTGTGGTTTTCCTCTATATAACCTCCCGACCCAGTTTCAAGGCAGAGGAAGAAGAAGCCTGATGCTGCATTCCCATTTCATAGCAAGCCCCCGCATCCATCATCGATGCGGGGGCTTTTCTGGTAGTAACCTAAACGTTCAACAAAGCGTCACAACGGACACAGCAGCCGGCTATTTTCTGGCGCCTGCATCCTTGAGAAGCTGGTACATTTCCTTCTCGGTACATAACTCCAGAAGAGTTTTGTCATCTTCCCCGGTGACATGAACATTGGCGCCTTTGGAAATGAGATAACGAGCGCACTCCAGCGAATTGTTGTACACGGCAATCGTCAGCGGGGTGCTATTATCCTTCGACTCAATGCTGCACCCCTTTTCAATCAGGATTTGAAGCATTTCGAGCTGATTACATTTCGCAGCAGCCATCACTGCGTTCAAGCCAGTACTGACACACCCCAGGTCCCCATTCGCACCGCGTTCGAGCAGATAATCAAACATCTCCCGGTTACCACAGGAAACGGCAGAAACCAGCGGAGGAACACCATCGCTACCGCCGGTTGCATTAACTGATGCCCCCAATTCCACGAGCAGTTTCACCATTTCAAAATCATTATCATCGGCCGCTTGTGCAATGGGCTCCGGTCCACAAACCGAACAGGAAGAATCCGCGCTGGCACCTGCGGCAACCAGGCGCTTCATCAAATTAATATCCTTCTTCTCAAACACATAAGAAAACGGGGTCTGACCGGTATAACAATAACAACTCGGATTAGCACCTGCGGCTATAATATCCATGGCAATCTCATCATGCCCCATGTATAAAGCCTGCATCACCAGCGGCCAGGCATAATCATCTGATGACTGAGCCAACTCCTTGGTCAGCAATTTCTGAACCGTCTCCCTTTCACCAAGCAGAACTGCCTTATTCAATTCCTGACAATCCTCATTAACCAGAACCACAGGCATCCCCGCGTTCACCAGAGCAAGGACACACTCCCGATTTTTTCTCGCCAATGCATTTGAATACGCTGTCTTCATATCCCTATCCGAGCTGAACTGCAGGCCGGAGTCAAGCAGAAGGGTAAGCATCTTGACATCCCCTTTGTTACAGGCCCAATTCAAAGCAGCAGCTGCTACCTCTGGACTGGGTTTCCCCGATTTCAGGAGCTTCTCAAGCAACACAGTACTCCTTGACCGCACGGCTGGCAGCAGGTGAACCTCTGCATTCACAAAAGCCCCGGATTCAAGCAGTAAATCAATCAGCGAGTCATCAATAAAGTTATCAGCCAGGAGCAGAGCATCCCCTTTGGCTGATGCGCTGACGCCCTGACGAATCAAACGCTCCACAAACGGGCGGTTTCCGGCCACGGCCGCAGCGCGCAGCGCAATCTCTGCCGGAGCGCCATGTGCCATGAGCAATTCCAGCATTTCAGAGCCATACAAGCCGGCTTTCATAATCGCGTCTGTGTCCGCAGCCACATTGTATCCGGCATCTATCAGGAACTGCACCATCTCACGATTACAGTTATTGACAGCGCTTTCCAGCATGCTGCGCGACGCTATGGTCCGGTAATGTACGTTGGCTCCCTTACTGAGAAGATAACGGCACATATCAAGCTGGCCATCACTAACTGCCCGCTCCAATGCCTCAGATGCCGATACTTCCAGCCCGCAGTCTAACAACGCCTTCACGGAGTCAAGATGCCCAGAACTAACGGCAACAAACATCAATGTAGATGGAGACGTTTCAAACTCATACAAATCATCAACGGCACTGGTCAATTCGGTAATCAACGCCCCATACCCAAGGCGCACGGCAACCACAAGCGCGTCATGCTCCCAGGTCACTCTTGCATGAGCAAGTGATTTATCCTTCTGCAGCATCTGCCTCACCTGCTCTACATTCCCCATCAGCACAGCACGGCAGAAATCATCATTCCCCGTCGGGGCCTCATAAGCAGTGCCGGTCTCCAGCAGATAACGCACCACTTCCGTTTTACCTTCATCAAGAGCGGCAATAAGCGGCAAAGAGATGCCTTCCATCTGCTGCTGAGTCGCCCCCGCTTCCAGCAGGAACTTCACCGTTTCCAACTGACCGTACTCGGCCGCCAATTGAAGCGGAGTCTCGTCGGCGGAATCCCGGCAGGCATCAATCCCGACTCCGGCTGCCAGAAACGCGCGTATCTTCTGAATATCACCCACCTTGGCGGCTTCAAAAATATCCTTCGGCTCCGGACTCTGAAGCACCTGGGGATCAGTTTCGTTCATCTCACTGACGCACCAGACTCCGCCTGTCACGGCTAATGCTCCTCCCAGTAAGCAAAGGACTCTATACAACGGTTTCATGCCCTGGATTGTAGCGTTTCCGGTAGAATCAGTCAAGCACGCCGCGCGCATGTTCCGCAAAATACGTATTCTTTTTACTTGTCTCGCTGTAAGGCGCATCATATACTACCAATATGATTGACTCACTTCTCAGATCCCTCACCTCACGTCAGGCTATCATGGCGCTCATGACCTCAGCCCTGGGGCGGGCTGCATTGCCAAAAATAGTGAGCCACCTCAGCAGCAAGGCGGATATCCTTATCCAACTGCGCACAACACCTGACGAGAACGATGCGTGGCTGATTGATATAGGAGAACCCGGTGCCAACCTCAGGCTACACGCATCTGTCAGCCCCGAAACCCTCGCTGAAATCCTGGAAATTGCCATTCAGGCCTGGGTGCAGGATTCCCCCATATCCTGGGAGGTTCTCCAGCCCATCATCCTGCAGGCTCTCAAAGCCCAGAAAGGCTGAAACCAGCAGCGTTTCTGCAAACCGGGGTGTCATATTCGCACCCCGGATGCGCGTTTACGCTTGCGGAACGCAGCCGGTGTGTGATACATTCATGAGACGATGAGCAACAAATGTATCCTGGTAGCAGAAGATGACGATGCCATCCGCCGCGTACTGGCAGATTCGCTGGTTGGCGCGGGGTACGAAGTGCGCACCGCATCCAATGGACGCAGCGCACTGGAGTTGCTGCTTTCTGCCCCGGTTAACCTGGCTCTGCTGGATGTGAACATGCCTGAAATCGACGGGTTCAAACTGCTGCGCATGATGCAGAAGGAATGCCCCGGCATACCCAGCATCATTCTCACCGCCTGCGGCGATGAACAGGACCGCATCAAGGGGCTCCAGCTCGGGGCTGATGACTACGTGGTCAAACCCTTCAGCATTGCAGAACTACTCGCCCGCATCACAGCGGTGCTGCGCCGCGCCCCCGGCCGGCAGCTGGCGGTTGCACAAATCATCCATTTCCCAGGCGGCAGACTCGATGGCGAAACCCACAGGGCCGAGTTTGAGGATGGTACGCCAATTCCTCTCACAGAAAAAGAATTCGAACTTTTCCGCTACTTCCTGACCCACCCGGGAAGAGTCATTCCCCAGGAGGAATTACTACTCCGCGTCTGGGGCAGCAACAACCGGGCTGCACAGACTCGCACGGTGGCCGTCACCCTGACCAGACTCCGAGAAAAAATCGGGCCTGCTCCCTCAGCTCATATTGAAACCATCCGCGGACGCGGATATCGTTGGAACGACGCATGAACAAGAAACTCATCCTCATCATCTCATTTTTCTCACTGCTTACCCTCACCGCAGCAGCCTGGCTGGCGTATGAAGCCTTTACGCTGGATTCCCGGTTGCTGCAGATTGATAAGGAAGCGCAGCAGAAACGCCTTATCGAGCTGTCACTTCCGCGCATTCAGGCAGAAATCAAAAACCTGCTGGAACAGGAACGCAACAAGCTGGGCTACGCCCCGCCCATCGGCGAGCTGGTCTACGACCCCGACACTTCGCAGATGCCGGATTATGTGCGCGGATACTTCCTGCTGACTCCTGCCGGGCTCCAGGTGCCGGAAGGTCAGGAACACATTGCCACTGAAATTGAAAGCAAACCCGCCATCATCGACACCATTCGCCGCAAGGCCTTCAACCCGGCAGCCCCGGTATACGACCCGACCAAACCAACCCACAAAACAATCGACCCCCGGAGCCAGCTGCCCATTTTCGGGGTCTATGAAGCCGAAAACCAGGATTTCAGCAAGCCAATGGAACTCAAAGGCGCGCCCGGTCCCTTCTTCTCATGGTATTATATTGATGACATGATATACATGAGAAGCATCAAAACAACGCACGGCTCCGCCGCAGAAGGCATTCTGTTGGATGCCGGAAAACTGGCCGGGCGGCTCATGCCATTTGTTGAGCCATCCCTGAAAGGGGCATCCATTTCACTGTGCAAAAAGAATGAAGCCGCCAACCTCTTCCCCCTGCCCATGGTTCTGCACCCCGGTAACGATGTCGACGTGCCGGACACAGCAGCCCGCCGGGAGGCCATGCGCGGCACCCTCGCATCTGCCACGTTGGTAACCATCCTGGCCATAGGGATTCTGTTTGGTCTGCTCTTCTTCTATGGAAGATTGGAGCGCCGCCGCTCCGACTTCGTTTCCGCCGTCACGCACGAACTGCGCACGCCGCTCACCAGCTTCTCGCTCATGACTGAAATGCTGAAGAACAAGCTGGTTCCCGCTGAAAAAATCGACGAGTACCATGAAACGCTGCACCAGGAAACCCTGCGCCTGGGCCACCTGGTGGAAAATGTTCTCGCCTTTGCCAAATTGACACGCGGAAAACTCCGCGGCAGAGCAGATAAAGCCCCCTGCCCTCAAATCATCAACCGCGCCCTGGGCAAAGTAGAACTGCGGCTCAAGGAGGCTGGCTTCCGAGTTCACATCAAGCATGATAAACGCACGGACCTGCTCAACCTCAACACCGACCTCATTTCCCTGGAGCAGATTTTCACCAACCTGGCAGACAACGCCATCAAATACGCCGCTTCCGCAGAACACCCCACCATCACCATCACAACGATGCGCGGGCATGATTCTCTCAACATCCGCTTTGCGGACAACGGTCCAGGCATACCCGCCAAACTGCAAAGAGGCATTTTCCGCCCCTTCTCCCGCTCCGCAAAGGATGAAGAAGGCCGCAAACCCGGGGTCGGGCTCGGGCTTGCACTCTCTCGCGATATTGCCCGGAGCATCGGCGGTGAACTAGCCCTGGAAAAGAGTGATGAAAATGGCACCGCCTTCACCCTCAACCTGCCGCTCAGCTGAAATTTAAACCGGCACACACATAAAACGCGGCTCAACCATTCGGTGGATACGTCATCACTCACAACAATTTGCGATTTGAAGGAGAGCTTTCAAGAACGACACAAAAAAGCCCCGCCGCAACTGGCGGGGCTTTTTGCATACATCTGACAAGCCGGCATCAAAGCTTCTTCCAGGGAAGCGAAGCCAGCAGATTATCAAAGCCGAGACCAGTACCCTCAGGCACCGGGAAAGCAGGCGTGATATCCATACCCAGCACCTCAGAGAAGGCGTTCGGGCGGTATACATGGTGCGTCACGAGACCACACAGCGGAATCTCCTCTGCAGGCTTGCCCGTGTAGAACACAGCGGCATTATACGCAGCCCAGCACTGGCCCAGGGGGTGGTCCATGTAAGTAGTGAACACCGGCAGACCCGTGGTGCTCTGGTGGCGGGCGGGCTTCACGATGCGCATCATCGGCTTGCTGGTGCGGGCAGGAATGTTGCTCTCACTCTGCACAGGCATATCGTAAGCCAGCGGCATACCGGCATCCTGCAGCTGCTGCCATGACTCCACATCATAATAGCAGGGGTCCTCCACAAAATCAATGCGCTCACGCATGGCAACCGGCAGCATATCCCAGAACTGCAGAGCCTCCTCAGGGCTCAGGGTGCAGTTGAAATCCACGCGCCACTTCCAGTCCGGGACCATGGCAGCCAGGTTCACCAGACGCTCCACCGTGGCAGAAAGCTTGGGAATCACCTTGATCTTACCCACGCGGAAACCGCGCTGGTGCAGGTTATACACCTGGGAAGGCGTGGCGCTTACCGTCAGCGTAGCATAACTGTTCGGCACGCTGAGCCCCTCAAACAGGCTCGCACCCTTGGCGCGGGCCTCGCCATCAAGCTCAATGCACTTCAGCGCACGGGCACCCAGACGCATCGGGGTTCCTTCACGCAGAGCATCCAGCTCATACTCCAGGGGAGAATCCCCCAGCTCTGGCCAGGCCTGCAAACAGGCATAACCACCATTGTCACCACGCAGCAGCACGCCTTCTCGCGGCTGAGCAGCGGCTCGAGCGCTCATGGCGCCCACGGGATAAAGTGTATACGGAGTATAGTGCATGCCCCCTATTAAAGCACCTCCGCCGTATTTGTCACGCTCATTTTGCGTGTGCGTTCATGATTTTTGCAGAAACCACACCCGCTTACTGTGCCATGTAGTCGTTTGAAGCTTGCTTTTGCCAGCCGCTCCAGCTAGAATGTGGTGCGTATGAAGACTTGTCTGGGTAGCCTCCTCCTGGTCCCCGTAATCATTGCACTCGTGGTTACGGTCATTTTCCATACCTCGGTCAATGCGGAACTGCAATTTGAACAAAGAGACACCAACGCCCAGTACATCAACACCTCCCGCTCCTACCGTCCTCAAATCAAGGAGCAACCAAAAAAATCTCCGGCAAACGGCAAGAACGCCACCTCTCCGGCTGGTGCGGTGCCGGGGCTCATCGATGACGACACCGCTGAGGAAGCCTGATGCAACATCACCTCCTGTCAAGCCCCATGCAACGTCCTGTCATTGGCTACACCCTTGGCGACCAGGCTGGCATCGGCCCGGAAATCATGCAGGCTGCCCTGGCTGCCCTGGCAAATGAACCGGCAGAGTTCCGCCCCATGGGACCCGCCATCACCACCACCCTGGGTATACCGACCAGAGATTCTGCCCAGGCGGCGCTCGAGCAACTCGAAACCGCCGCACAAGCCCTGCGTGAAGGCACCATCGATGCCGTTGTCACCGCCCCGGTCTGCAAAGAAAGCCTGCACCAGGTCGGCTTCCATTTCCCGGGACAAACAGAATTCTTTGCCGACCGTCTCGGCGTTCAGAATTACGCCATGTGCCTTACCGGTCAGCGCCTCACCGTTGCGCTCGGCACCATTCACACCGCCCTCGCAGAGGTTCCCACCCTCCTCACCACCCCGGAACTCGTCCGCATCGGCACCCTGCTCGCCCACTTCGTGCGCCGCAGCGGCAAATCCTCCCCCAGAATCGCCGTGGCTGGGCTCAACCCCCACAACGGCGAAAACGGCGCCTTCGGGCAAGAGGAATCCACCATCATTACCCCCGCTGTTGCCCAGCTCCAGGCGTCCATTCCCTGGGCATCCTTCACCGGCCCGTGCGTGCCCGATTGCGTCTACCGCGATGCCGCTCTCGGGCAGTTTGACGCCATCCTGGCGCCCTACCACGACCAGGCTCTCATCCCATTGAAACTGCTCGACTTCGATAACGCGGTCAACGTCACCCTCGGCTTGCCCAGATACCGCACCAGCCCGGACCACGGCACCGCCTTCAGCATCGCCGGCAAAGGCATCGCCAACCCCGCCAGCACCATCCGCGCATTCAAGCTCGCCCTCGCATGCGCACGTGCATGAAAGGACGAAATTTAAGGAAAAGCTAATTAAAAAAATTGCTTTCCCCCCATCTTTCGCCTCAAATGCCATAACTTAACATCGTTCGGCGGCTCAAAATTCAACTTTTCTTAATAAAAATCCCCCGACACCCCGTCAAAACAGGCAAAACAGCCACTCGTTGCGCGTGCGCTCGCGCGCGCGTTACCCAGTTTGCGTCATATTTTTATCAATAAAGGCATTATTTCCGCCTTCAGGCTTGACACCCACACCCCTGCAAAACGACAAAACACTTGCCTCCCCCCCCCATTATATGGTAGTATGCCGACACGCCACACCCATCGGTTCGGCGCACTCATAAAGTCACGTTTCACTTTCACCATAAATCCATGATTAAAATCTTAAAAAAGGCATACTCGCTGGCCGCATTGGCTTTGGCGTCAGCAATGAGTCTGCCAGCAGCCCTGGCGGCATACAATCCCGACGCCACAAGCAGAGGATTCGTTCCCCCCGCAGTTCCGCGCAACTCCGCTAACCCGGACGGTCGCTACCCCAACATGGGCAGAGACAAACACGGGTTCCCCTTCTACCACCAACGGCAGACAACGCGAGTCGTCAGAACCACAGCCTACACCCACTCTGAGAGCGACCACGTAGGCTACGGTCCCAAGAATGCAGAAGGCAGCTACCTCAAATACGGCTCCCGCATCCGCAGTGCCGCGGCAGACTGGTCCATCTACCCCCTTGGCACCAAGTTCAAAATCAAAGGTCAGCCCTACACCTACGTTGTAGACGACTACGGCAGCGCCCTGGTCGGCACCGCCACCATCGACATCTACCAGCCGAACAAATCCCTCATGCGCAAATGGGGACGCCGCATCGTAGAAATCGAAATCATCGAATGGGGATGCCCCCGCATGAGCATGAAGAAGCTCTCCGACCGCCGCGGTTACAAACACTGCCGCCAGATGTACGCAGCCCTTCAGGAGCAAGACCGCACCCGCAGCTTCCAGAAGCGCTGAAACACCCAAACAGATATCAACAAAAATGCCCGCGTGTGCGGGCATTTTTGTTGAATAAAGCCAGCGCCCCACCCCCTTTGAGCTCTACCTTCATTAGAATCATTCTCATGGGCAAAAGTAAGAGATGCGGATGTATGATGATTCAGCTGATTCAGTAATGTCCGGCAAGCGGGGACGACCGTTCGCAGCGCTCAGTGGGCGCGCCAACTCGCCGAGCCAGGCTAATCATTGTTCATTGCCCACACTCCTCCTTAGTAGTTTACAAAATCTTCGCTTTGTCTGGAAGGCTTTGCATAACCGCAAGTATTTTACTGTATGCGGCTTAGTATAACTTTATGCAAAGCCAGGATTGAATCTTAGATTTGCATAAAGCATACTTAAAACTCTGACCTTCTCCACCTTGCAGCTATGCAAGACGTTATTCTCACCGCTCCAGCTCGGCTTTGATGAAAGGGGCGGTGGGGGAGTTGGCGCGGGAGAGCTGGCGGACGGTGCCTTGGGCGACGATGTTGCCACCGGCTGAGCCGGCGCCGGGACCGAGGTCGATGATGTAGTCGGCTTCGCAGATGAGTTCGAGGTTGTGTTCGATGACCACGACGGTGTTGCCCATTTCGACCAGGCGGCGGAGGACCTGGACGAGGAGGCGCACATCGTGCGGGTGGAGGCCGATGGTGGGTTCCTCGATGATGTAGAGGTCCTGCGGCAGGGGCTTGCCCTTGCGGATGGCGTTGAGGGCGGCGCGACGTCCCTTGATGAGTTCTGCCACGAGCTTGATGCGCTGAGCCTCACCGCCGCTCAGCGTGTTGCTGGCCTGGCCCAGGGTGAGGTAGCCCAGACCGGTGTCGCACAGCAGGCGTAGCGGGTCGGCCAGGCGGGGCTGGCTGGCAAAGAACTCAGCAGCTTCCTCCATGTCCATGTTAAGAACCTCGGCTATGTTCTTACCCTTGTAGCGCACCTGGAGCGTGCGGGAGTTGTAGCGCGCGCCGCGGCAGGTCTCGCAGGGCACCGTGCAGGGCGGCAAGAAATCCATTTCCTGGCGCTGGTAGCCCGTGCCCTTGCAGGCCTCGCAGTGGCCGGCGGCGGTGTTGAACGAGAATCGCCCGGCATCGAAGCCCAGGCGGCGGGCATCTGCACTCTGCGCAAAGAGGGCGCGTATCTCATTGAAAATACCGATGTACGTTGCAGGCGTGCTGCGCGGCGTCTTACCCAGCGGGCTCTGGTCCACCTGGTACAGGGCGCGCACGGAGTCCAGCCCCCTGCTCTGTTTCCACGCGGCGCGTTCCTCGCGGGAAATGCTGCCGCCCAACGCCTCGCGCACGGCGGGGCCGAGCGTCTCAGTGATGAGCGAAGTCTTGCCCGCGCCGCTGGGACCAGTCACCACCGTGAAGCGGGCGCGCGGAATGCGCAGCGTCACGTCCTTCAGGTTGTGCAGCTTGCAGCCCTCAATCTCCAGCCATTCGGCGTCCTTCACAGGCAGGTACTTGCCGCAGAAGGGATGCTTCTCGAGGCTGAGCAGCGCACGCCCCGTGACAGAATCCGGGTTATGCTCCACCTCATCAAACGAGCCTTGAGCCATAATCTGGCCACCGTGTATACCGGCAGCCGGCCCCAGGTCAATGATATGGTCGGCAGCGCGCATGGTGTCCTCGTCATGCTCCACCACCAGCAGCGTGTTGCCGCGGTGCTTCAAATCCGCCAGGGTGCTGAGCAGGCGCTCATTATCCTGCGGGTGCAGGCCGATGGTCGGTTCATCCAGCACGTAGAGCACGCCGCGCAGCTCCGAACCCAGCTGAGCCGCCAGGCGTATGCGCTGCGTCTCACCGCCGGAAAGCGTGGTAGCAGCGCGGTCCAGCGAGAGGTAGCCCAGACCCACGCGCTGCAAGAAGCGCAGGCGCGGCGCAATCTCCGCCATCACGTTGCGGGCAATCTCCGCCTCGCGGTCCTCGAATTTCCACCCTTCCACCACAGGCAGAGCCTCATCTGCCGACAAGGCGCCCACCTCCGCGATATTCCGACCGAAGAGCGTGACGCCCATGGCAAAGGCATTCAGGCGCGTACCGTGGCAAACCGGGCAAAGCACACTTTCCTCCTCCTTGGCGGCGGCGCGCTCCACATCACGGTCGTACTTCAGCTCCACCTCCAGCTGGCTGAGCTTCTCCTCCGGCTTGGCGCCGGATTTCACCTTACCCACGCGACCGTGCCCCATGCAATGCGGACACCACCCGCGCGGCGAGTTGAACGAGAAGGTGGACGGCTCCGGCTCAGTAAACGATTCACCACACTGCGGGCAGGTCAGGCGCGTGCCGATGAGCTGGTCCTCCTTCCCCTTCAGCAGCCGGATGAAACCATCGCCCATTTCCAGCGCCCGGGTAACCGTCTCCATAATCCCCGCGTAATCAGCCTCCTGACCATTCACGGTAATCCGGTTGCCCTGCACGCAGATTTCCGCCAGCACCACATCCACATCATGATTCGAGTAGCGGTCCAGCGGCGTAAAGGCATCTGACGCCACCAGCACGCCATCCGCCCGCAGCCAGGGATACTTCTTCTTCACCGCCCAGCGCGCGAGGTCGGCGTAGTGCCCCTTGCGGTTACGCACCACCGGGGCCGCAATCATGAGACTGGCGGGGCGGGCAGCAATCTCCTGCTGCACCAGCGCCTGAATCTCTGCCGGGGAACGCCGCCCCACCGGTACGCGGCATTTCGGGCAATGCGGCTGCCCCAGCTTGGCATACAGCAGACGCAGGAACTGCCACACCTCCGTCACCGTGCCCACGGTTGACTTACAGCCGCCCCGGGAGCGGTTCTGCTCAATAGCCACCGTGGGCGGCAAGCCGGTCAGGCGATCGATATCTGGCGTTTCCATCTGCTCGGTAAACTGGCGGGCATAGGGGCTCATCACGTCCATGAAACGCTTCTGCCCCTCAGCAAAGATAATATCAAAGGCGAGCGTACTCTTACCGCTGCCGGAAAGCCCCGTCACCACGGTCATGGCATCGCGGGGAATGTCCACATCGATATTCTTCAGCTGGTGGTGGCGCGCTCCGCGCAGGGCAATCACGCCATCCGGCACGCTGGAATCATGGTCCTCCGCCGCCATGAGCGGCAGCGCCTCGTACTCCATCTGCAGCGCCTCAGCCAGGAAATGCGAGGTGAACCCCGCCCCAGTGGCCGCCACCTCCTCCGGCGTACCCTGGGCCACCAGCAGACCACCGCCAGTGCCACCCTCCGGCCCCAGGTCAATTACATGGTCAGCGCATTTGATGAGTTCCATGTTGTGTTCAATGACCAGCAGCGTATTCCCCTGCTCCACCAGGCGGACGAACACGCGCAGCAGCACCTCCAGATCCCGGAAATGCAACCCCGTGCCGGGTTCATCCAGAATCAGCAGGCGGCCCTTGCCCTGCTTCTCGCCCGTGAGGGAATCCACCAGGATATGCGCGAGCTTCAACCGCTGGTTCTCACCGCCGGAAAGCGTATTGAGCGGCTGACCAAGCCCCAGATGCCCCAGCCCCACATCCACCAGCACCTGCAGACGCGCAGCAATGCGGCGGGCGCGGGCATTCTTCTCATGCGCAAAGAGGCGCTGGGCGTTGGTAATGTCCAGCGCAAGCATCTCAGCCATGTTATAGCCCAGCAGCGTAATGGAGAGCGCCTGTTCCGTGTAGCGCGTGCCATGGCACAGGGCGCAGGGCACGAAGATATCTGAAAGGAACTGCATTTCCACCTTCTCCTGCCCCAGACCGGAGCAGCGCGGGCAGCGGCCCTCACCACTGTTGAACGAAAAATAGCCGGGCTTCAGACCACGCGCCTGAGCGGCTGGTTCTGCCACGAAAAGCGCGCGGATATCCTCAAACACACCGATATACACAGCAGGCGTACTGCGCGGCGTGCGCACAATCGGGCTCTGGTCCACCAGCACTACTTCCTCCACGGCATCCAGCCCGGAAATGCGGCGCACCTGCACCTCGTCCTCATCGTCCAGCTCCTCCGGATGCACCGAACCGAACAGCACCTGGCAGGCCAGCGTGCTCTTGCCGCTCCCGGAAACACCGGTGAGGCAGTTGTACACACCCAGCGGAATCTCCACCGAGAAATCGTGCAGGTTGTGGCACTCGGCCCCCTCAATGCGGATGCAGCCCTTCCCCTTGCGGCGGCGCTGCGGCACGGGGATGCAACGGCTGCCGCTGAGGAACTGCCCCGTGAGCGAAGCGGCCTTGCTCAGAATGCCCGCAGGCTCGCCGGCATACACCAGCTCACCACCGGCTGAGCCACTCCCCGGTCCCATATCCACGAGGTAATCCGCCGCGCGCATCACGGCTTCCTCGTGTTCCACCACCACCAGAGTGTTGCCGCGGTGCGCCAGGCGGCGCATGGCCGCAATGAGCCGGGCGGTATCCCGCGCGTGCAGTCCCACCGTGGGTTCATCCAGCACAAAAAGCGTCTCCGTAAGCGCGGCACCCAGACAGGTGGTCAGGCTCACGCGCTCAATCTCACCGCCGGAAAGCGAACGCGTCAGGCGGCTGGCAGAAATGTAGCCAAGCCCCACCTCGCAGAGGTAGGCCACGCGGCTGCGGAACTCCTTCACCGCCTGCTCCAGCGAGCGGTCATCACCGGTGTGCCCCAGCACATTCGCATCCAGCCAGGGGAGCAGCTCATCCATGGGCAGCGCCTGCACCTGCGGCACCGTGAGCCCGCCAATGGTGAAAGCCAGCGCTTCGGGGCGCAAACGCCCGCCGTGGCATTCCGGACACACGCTGTACACGCGGTAGAACGAGAGAAACACGCGCACGCTCATCTTGTGCGCATGCTTCTCCATGTCATCAAAAATCCCCTTATAGCCATACCACAGGCCGTGGTCCCAGGCCTCCCAGGGGTCCATATCGCCCGCCTCGCCGTAGAATACCCAGTCCTTTTCCTGCTGGGTCAGCTCATTCCACGGCACATCCATGCGCACGGAGGGACGGCGCTTGTTAGCCTTCACCAAATCATTGTAGCAGGCGGAAAGCGTGGCGGAGGAAAGCATTTTCAGCGCGCCGTCAGCAATGGATTTATCAGGGATGATGCCCTTGTTGTAATCGTAGGTAATGCTACGGCCGTAGCCCTTGCACGCGGGACATGCGCCCAGCGGAGAATTGCCGCTGAACAGACCTGGCCGCGGCTCCTGCAGCGGATACCAGTCGCTACGGAACTCACGGGGCTCCTGCCAGCTCCCATCCCCAGCCGGGAGTGACACCTGTGCCACATCCTGCCCCAGATGCAGGGCTGTTTCCAGCGCTTCCATGAGACGCGCGCGGGAATCAGGCACCAGTTTCACGCGGTCCTGAACCACCAGCCAGCGCTCCATGCCCAGGGAGGCTTCCGTGGCATCCGAAAGCCGCTGCACTCGCCCGTCGTCCAGCACGCGCAGATACCCCTGCGCCTCCAGAGCCTGCACCATTTCCTCAAAACTCCCCACAGGGCGCACCGCAAAGCACACCAGGGCGGATTCCCCGGAGTAGGTCGCTATCAACTCATCAGCCACCCCCTGCGGCGTTGCGGGGCGTACCACATTGCCTGCGGCATCGCGCCCCACGGCCAGGCGGGAGAAAATGAGCTTCAGGTACTCATTCATGCCCGTCATGGTACCCACTGTGGAGCGGGAATTCTTCACGCTGTTGCGCTGCCCCAGGGCAATGGCTGGCGGCACATTCTCCACCGCCTCCACGTCCGGACGGTCCATGCGGTCCATGAACTGGCGCACATAAGGCGAGAATGTCTCCACATAGCGCCGCTGCCCCTCGCCATACAAGGTACTCATAGCCAGCGAGGTCTTGCCGCTGCCGCTCGGTCCCGTCACCACGGTGATACCACCCAGCGGAATGTCTACATCCACCCCCTTCAGGTTGTGCGCCTTCGCTCCCCGAATGTGAATTTCCTTGTCCTCGCCTCGCTTGTTCATGGAATTATTCTAAACTAGGACACATCCCGACACAAGCAGAAAGTGTGTCCACCAAAAATTGGCAGGGGCGCAGAGCATCACGGCACAGGGGCGGCATTCTCATGCACGTGGAACTTGGCCTCAGCCCGCAAGCCGGAGGGCGATTGGGCGTATATGGTGTGCGTACCCGGGCGCAGGTGGGCATACCATTTACCGCGACGCTGTTCCAGGGGGAGAGTCGGGCATTGCCACCTGGTAGAAGCCGGAGGCAGGGTCGATTTGAGTTCCACCAATGCACCAGCGCCGGGCAAGGTAGGTTCCAGAGTAAAAGTGGACCCCTCGGCAGGAATCAGGATGACAGGGACACGAGCATCCGGCTGATTATCATCCAGCGCATACAGGTGTTTCAGAGAAGAGCCGGCATACCACTCCGCATATCGGGAATCCAGAACCGCGCGACCAGCGGCATCAAAGCGCCCCGCAGGAAGACGAGACACATCAGCAGCGGCTGCCAGTTCAAACCGGCGGCAGGATGGCGGAGTGTCCGGCGCTGCCAGGCTGCCTGTGCGGCAATCAATCTGCACCCGGCGCAGGGATGCCGGCATCTGCGGGAAGCCGGCATTCCCCTCGCGGTACAGCAGGCTGAAGACGCGGTGGAAAACAGGGCCCGCCCCGCTCACCCCGGAGATTTCCTGCATGGGCGACTGGTCAAAATTCCCCAC
>JAZRJB010000041.1:0-2537 GCA_045645565.1 Akkermansia sp.
TCATTTGATTACTACTCTTGGTGTTCCATGGCATAATGAGATTATGCCACATGTCTATCCAAAAGTGTAACCTATGTCCTGGAACTTGTGTTACCTATGTGGTGGTATTTTTTTGTTACCCCTGTCCTGGGCGCGCGCCATGCTGCTACCCTTAATGAGCTAGAACTGGCCATTCTACGCTGTGAACCACTTGAAAAAATTGAGCAAATCATCCAGGACGGCATTGATGTAAACGCCAAGGTAGAAATCCAGAAAGGCTACCACGTCCCCTTACTTTGCGCCCTGCTGCAGGACTCTGTCTACCAGGCCGAGTTTGAATCTGAGCCGCTGGGCTTGCCGTACGATGCAGCCCAGGCAGCGCAGATGCTGCAGAGAAACGGAGCTGACCCTAACATCCGGGATCATATCGGGCGCACCCCGCTGCACTACACATCGCATGCCATGGCTCAGCATTACCTGCTGCAGGCCGGCGCCAATCCCAAACTGGCAGATGAGGATGGCAACCTGCCCGAGGTGCCGGAAGCTGCCGGTATTGCAACAGAAGGAGCGCCCACCTATGATGAAACAGAGGGGTTGACCCCGGCGCAGATTCGCGAGCTGGGTGTATGCTATGCTGAAGGCAAAGACGGCAAGAGCACAGACTCAGCCATGGCTATAGATTTGTACGAAATGGCTGCAGAAGCCGGTGATGCCACCGCCGCCCGCTGGATGGGCTGGCGCTACCGCCAGGGACGTGGCGTAGCTAAGGACCGAGCCCGCTCCAATTACTTCTTTTCACTGGCAGCCGCTGCGGGAGACGCAGCCGCCATGCAGGCGCTGGATTCACTGGCTCCCGAACAGGTAGGCGGAAAAACGCTCACATTTAATTGCGAAAAGGAAGAGGTAGTGAATGCCGATTCCTATCGCGATGAAAACACCTACGCGTTCCTGAAACCGGATGGCGATGCCGCATACGATGTTGCCTGGGCAAACCAGAACAATGAGAGCAGCCGCACTCAATCATCTGATGACTCTAGCAGCTCTGCGATTGCCATGAGCTATGAGCGGACAGGCAAGAACACAGCTACGGTGACATATTCCTTTGAATTCTCACACGCGGGCGGCAACGTTTCCCACTGGTACACCCGCACCTTTGAACTCATCTTCACCTCTCCAACCGGAGGTAAAGCCACCTGTACCGTAACAGGTAAACCCACAACCATCTGGGCTGATAAAATTATCTATACCGGTTCATTCAGTCTGGAATAAAAAATCCTCGCTGCTTGCAGCAACTTACTAACACCAAAACCAATCATAAAACTATGGCAGTTACTGAAACAACAACGGAAAGCTGGGGCAGCCGCCTCGGTGGCTCCATTAAGGGAGTTGCCATCGGTGGTGCTCTCTTCATTGCAGGCATCCCCTTGCTTTTTTGGAACGAAGGCCGCGCTGTAAAGACAGCCAAGGCCCTCGAGGAAGGTGCCTCTGTCTGTATCAAGCTCCCCAACGCTGACACAATCGACGCCACCATGGACGGCAAGCTGGTGCATGTTACCGGTACTGCCGTTTCAGACGAACAGCTGGGTGATGACCTTTTCCCCGGGCTGAATCCCAAGGCTATCCGCCTTACCCGTAAGGTTGAATTCTACCAGTGGGTAGAAAATGAGAAGAAGGAAAAGAAGAAGAACGTAGGTGGCTCCGAGACAACCGTGACCACTTACACCTACTCCAAGAAGTGGGTCAGCAAGCCTGTGGATTCCTCCTCTTTCCGCGAGGCCGGACATGACAACCAGGTATTCTTCCCTGAAGCTTCGGATAGAACACTTGTTGCCCAGACCGCCCGCTACGGCGCGTTCGAGCTCACGGCTGACCAGATCAAGCGTATCGGTGGTGCCAAGCCCGTGGAGCTCAAGCCCGAGTACATTCCGGACACCCTGCAGGGCCGCGTCACCATCTCCGGCAACTATGCCTATGTGGGCTTCCCCGTGGGTGGCATGATGCCCGGCATGATGCCTGGCATGATGAACCGCATGACTCCTGCCCCCGGCATGACTCCCGGTGTAACGCCTCCCGGCATGGTGCAGACGGTAGCCACTCAGCCTGTTCCGGTTGAGAACATCGCTGCTGTACCGCAGATTACCATGGGTGGTTTCGTAACTGTTCCCACGATTCAGCCCAACCGCATGTCCGTGACCAATGTGGACGGCGTGCCCTTTGTCATCACCCCCGATGGTACGCCCACGCCGGTGATGCCCAATGGCATTTACTACGCCGGTAACCTGCATGGCATCACAGCTACCGTTCCGGGTAATGGCTTTGTATACCCTGCCGCTCCCGTTGTGCAGTATGCCGACATTCCCGGTTATGGCTCTCTGCCTATCTTCACCATTGAGAACAAGACCTTCGTGCGTCTGGCTACCGGCGCTCTGGCTCCCTATGTACGTCAGACCGTCAATGCCGGTCAGCTTATCGTGAACGGCACCCCGATTCCCGTAACCGTAAGCACCACGCCCGCCTCTCCCGCACCGGCATACAACACAGCCCCCATGGTGCAGCCT
>JAZRJB010000042.1:0-18091 GCA_045645565.1 Akkermansia sp.
CCCGTAAGACTGAAACCTGGTGGTCATAGCCTGATGGTCCCACCCGGTCCCATTCCGAACCCGGAAGTGAAACATCAGCACGTCGATGGTAGTCGGACGACAGGTCCCGCGAGAGTAGATAGCTGCCAGGGTAAATGAAGCGCAGAAACCGAAATGGTTTCGGGGCTTCGTCGTGTGCGAGCCCAGGCTCGCAAATACAATGGGGAAAAGGCTGATCCGTGCAGAATAGGGAACGAAATCCGGCTGCGGGGCTTTCCTATTGCCGGGGTGAAGCATTCCGGCAAGGGCTATGTCGTCCTTCCTACCATCTTCTCAGGTTGCTTCGGGCCCGCCCCCCGGGCCCTCACCCCCGCAAGCGGGGGCAAACCTGTAAAGCGCGAGTCAATACGGGACTGAAGCCCCGTGTGTCGAGAGGGGGGGCTGGTGGCCGCCTGATTTGAATCAGAAGCGGGTGAAGTTGTGGCGGGAGGAAAAACGCCCTTGCTTTTTGTGATGAGAGAGGGTAGAATGAACCCGCTATGACAGATGCCAAGAAAGAACTTCTGAATATTTTGCTGACAAAGTCAATTAAGACTGGTCATTTTATTCTGGCCTCAGGTAAGGAGAGTGATTTGTACTGCGATTGCCGCATTACGGCTCTTGATGCTCGTGGTGCTAACCTGATTGGTCAGGTGGGTTGGGAGCTGGTGCAGGAGGAGATTCTGCCTAAGTTCCCTGCTGTGACTTCCATCGGTGGTATGACGATGGGTGCTGATCCCATTTCTCTGGCAATTGGTATGTATTCTGTGGAGGCTGAGGAGCCTTTGAAGGTGTTTACTGTTCGTAAGGAGGCAAAGGATCACGGCCGAGGGAAACGCATTGAAGGTAATTTTGAAGCCGGTCAGGAGGTCATTGTTGTGGACGATGTCATCACGACTGGTGGTTCTACGCTGAAGGCTATAGATGCTATCGAGGCAGAGGGTGGCAAGGTAGTTGCGGCTCTGGTTCTGGTGGATCGCCAGGAGGGTGGCCGTGAGGCTATTGAGAGCCGCGGCATTCCTGTGTTCCCCATGTTTACCCGCGCCACCATTTTTGGTGATAAGTAAAGAATGCTGCCCGTTATTGCAGGTGTGGAAGGGCTTGTGCTCTCGGATAGAGAGCGCGAGCTCTTCTCGCGTCTGCAGCCAGCGGGGTATATTTTATTTACCCGCAATATTGCGGATTATGAACTCACCCGTGAGTTGACGGATGAGTTGCGGCGCCTGACGGTTGGTCCGGATGAGCCGATTATTGCCATTGACCAGGAGGGTGGGCGTGTTGTGCGCACGGCGGAAATCGGTGTGCAGTTGCCTTCCGCAGCGGCGTTGTCACAGCTGGGGAGTTCGCACCACATCCGCCAGGCTGCTTATTACAATGCCAACTGCCTGCATACCCTGGGGGTGAATACCAACTTTGCCCCGGTGCTGGATTTAGCCTCCCCGCATGCCAATGCTCTGCCCAGCCGCTGCTGGGGTGCCGGCACGCAGGAGGTGATTTCCAAGGCCGGAGTGTGGAACCGCGCCACCGTAGGGCGCGGTATCATGACCTGCGGTAAACATTTTCCCGGCATGGGTGCTGCAGAGAGCGACCCGCATCATGATTTGCCCGTGCTGCACGGCACGCGCGATTCCTTCCTGGCCGCGGCCAGCATGCCTTTCACCGCGCTCATGCCCGAGCTGCCCTCGCTCATGATTGCGCACCTCCTCATCCCGGAGATTGATGCGGAGCTGCCCACCTCGCTGTCTCCCTCTCTGGTGCAGGGCTTTCTGCGTGACCAGCTGGGCTATGAAGGCGTGGTCTTTACCGATGACCTTTGCATGGGGGCTATCGCCAGGCGGTATACCCCCGCCGAATCCGCTGCTCTTGCCCTGCGCGCCGGGTGCGATTTGCCTCTCATCTGCCATGATGCTGTGGAGCATCTCGAAGCCGCAGCCGTTTCTATTGCCAGGCTGCCGTCTGAGCTTCTGGAAGCCGCAGAGCAGCGCATTACTCGCTTCCGCCTCCATATCTCCACCCAGAAGCCCATGAGTTTCATCGAGTGGAATGATTACCTGAAAAACGTGGCCGATTACACGGCCGGCGTACCGGAGGTGGGCTCCACCCCCGGTTCGCCCGTGCAGAATTATTGATTCCCGTCTGTTTCTCCGAGTTCTGCCGCGGTTTTGGCTCCGGCCAGCCGCAGGAGGTGCGCAACGTTGATGTTATTTGTATTGCCGATTCTGTGGAGCTTCAACGGAGATTTCCTGGAAGGTTTTGAGTTGCCAAAGGCAATGGCTTCAAGTCGTTTGAACTCTTCCTCGTATGTCTTTGAAGTTTCTATCTGTTCGCCGCCAGCGGCTAATGCTTCATCCAGCACGGTTTTACCTTTCCGTACATAGTTAATGTCAGCTTTGGCTTTGATGAGGGCATTGATGGTATACAGTTGCTTGTTTCTGACAGCCATGCCCAGCGAGCGGTCGCCGGCAGATGCATTTCGGAGTCGCGCCTCAAGGATGTAGCGGGGATCGAGCTCAGCATCGGGAGAAAGACCTTTCTGCGCCAGATAGGTTACCCCTTTGGCGTAGTCCACGCATGCGCAGTCAATGAGACGGGTAGAACTCCAGTCGCTACGTATGTTCAGATTAAGACCTCGATCCGTCACGTATTTCAGGATTTTCTTCGCCATTTTGGCATCCCCGCGGTCGAGTTGGCAGAATGCTTCAGCCAGCAGGGCATTACCATGCTGGTTAATGCAGCAGCCGTGTGTCAAAAATGCTTCCAGGGATTTGAAATCATGTTTTCGGCTGACCATGGCATAGGGGCTCAGAATATGCCCCGTGCCGCCGAGCGGTCTGTCTATATCCTCAATTCGTATGGCCACGCGGGGATCTGCTCCCTTTTTGAGATATTTCATGACCACCGCAGGTTTGTATTCTTCTATGGTCACCAGTCCGCCGGAGGCTGGTGTTGTTTTGATGCCTTCCGGTACTGCTGCCGGGGGTAAAAGACTGGCGGTGCCTTTCTGGGTTGTCAGGAAGAGATACGCGCAGAGGTCGTGAGTGGCCTGCTTGTTGTATTTGTGGGACTTCTTCACGCGCTTTACCTTGCGCCCAGCGTGTCCTTCCAGTTTCCAGAGTTTATCTGTGGCCTCATTATTGCCATATTTGCTTGCCATGGCGTACCAGGTCATTGCTTCGTCAAGGTCCTGTTCGACACCTTGTCCCTCAGCGTAGATGTCTCCGAGTTTTTCCATTGCCTTGTTGTCTTTTTGATGAACGAGGGCAAGGACGGATTTTGTTTCCTGGCTTACGTTGGTGTATTCTGCCATGGTTTGTTGAGTCACCATGGTTAACCAGATAAACACAGATAATAATTTTTGTATTTTAAGTTTCATGAGTAAAGAAAATAGTCCCCTTATACCGCTGAAAGGCATAAGGGGACGGCTTATCAGCAGTTGTACATCTTGGTGTAGTACTCATCTGCCATGCGGTCGGAGTCGAAGGCGGGGCAGATATCGTGCAGACCGTTGAAGACCAGTTCCATCCATTTTTCGCGGTTATCGTAGTAGAGGGGCAGAATCTTGCTTTCCAGTATGCTGTAGAAGTTGTCGCGGTCGGAGCGGTCGCGGGCTTCAGGGGGAAGTCCTTCCTTAGCTTCTGGGATAAGGAAGCAGTTCTCGCCGTCGCGGGCGAACTCGCGAACCCAGCCATCATTGGTGGAAACGGAGATGGAACCGTTCATGGTGGCGCTCATACCGGAGGTGCCGGAGGCCTCGCGTGTGACTACGGGGTTGTTCAGCCAGATATCTGAGCCGTTTTTGAGGAGTCGGCTCAGGCCGAGCTCGTAGCCGGTGAGCACGGCGCAGCGCGGGTACTTTTTGCTCAGGTTGTTCAGGCTGTTGAAGATTTCCACGGCGGTGAAGTCGGTGGGGTAGGGCTTGCCAGCCCAAATCATCTGCACCGGGCGGTTGGTGCGCCGGAGCATGCGTTCGAACATGACCGGGTTCTCCGTGATGAGCGCCGGGCGCTTGTAGGCGGCAAAGCGGCGGGCCCATACGATGGTGAGGGTATCCTGGTCGAAGAGGTGGCCTGTCTGCTCGCCCACCACGCGGAAGAGTTCCTTCTTCAGGGCTCGTTTGCGGTGTATGAAGGCTTTTTTATCACCCATAGCATAGGCTTCGGCCAGTTCCGGGTCCTGCCAGTATTCGCGGTTCTGGGCGTTGGTCACATGGGTGATGGGGCAGATATCGCTGTAGCCCTGCCACATCTGGCGGGAAACCTCGCCATGCAGGGCAGATACGCCGTTGGCCATGTGCGAGAGACGCAGCGCGGCCAGGGTGTAGTTGAAGGTCTGTTCATTCGGGGCGAGCTTGAGCATGGCGCGCACCTGCTCCAGGGAAAGACCATCAAAGAAAGAGAAGTTAGCCATGAGGTTGATATCCATCTTCTCATTGCCTGCTTCCTCCGGGGTGTGGGTGGTGAATACGAAACGTTTGC
This sequence comes from Akkermansia sp., assembly GCA_045645565.1. Classification (GTDB taxonomy): domain Bacteria; phylum Verrucomicrobiota; class Verrucomicrobiia; order Verrucomicrobiales; family Akkermansiaceae; genus Akkermansia. The sequence goes on from JAZRJB010000042.1 coordinate 4,494, forward strand.
GAACCTCATCCACGTTGCCGCCATTGCGGGCCAGCATATTGAAGGCTGCGCCAATGGCGTGGGCCTCGTTCATGTGGTAGATTTCCGGTTCCACACCAAGTTCTTCAAAGAGTCTTGCGCCGCCCTGACCAAGCACAATGTACTGGGAAATGCGGGTCATGGGGTTGGAATCGTACAGACGCTGTGTGATGGAGCGGGAAATGTCGTCGTTTTCCGGCAGGTCAGTTGTCAGGAAGAACATGGGGGCTGTGCCGAATGTTTCCGGACGCAGGTAGAATGCTTTCACCCACACCGGCGCGCCGCAGATGCGGATGAGGAACTTGATGTTGTGGTCTTCCAGGAAGCTGTAATCCTTGCGCAGGTATTGCACCGCCATGGAGCCGTCCTCTGCCCGAATCTGGTTATAATAGCCATAGGACCAGAGAATGCCAACACCAACCAGATTCTGGCGAAGCGCCCCGGCGGAACGCATGTGAGAGCCGGCCAGGTAGCCAAGACCACCTGAGTAGATTTTGAATACGTTATCAATAGCATATTCCATGCAGAAATAAGCTACGGATTTGCTGTATTTGTCATCAATTTCGTAGGGGTGTGCGTACTGCGCCGGTAAAAATGATTTACTCATAATTTATTCGTTATTATAAAATAAAAGCGTTTGTTACATGAGAAACTGAGAATCTCATTGAGCAACTTTTGATGTTATACACCGAAACCGCTGTGTAGGAAAGAAAAAATTGACGCAGTGACGCGGAATTCGGGCGTTTTATGCCTGGTCCGCAAAGGAAGGGCTGCCAGCGATGGAATCGATGTCGTTCACCAGGTCAAAGAGGCTCATATTACGGACGTAATCCTGCTCAGCGTATTCCAGAAAAGCATCCAGCGCTTCAGAGATAAAATTCGTTCTGGTGGTATTCAAACGGTTCAGCGTCAGCAGTAAGCGTTCGTGTTGGCGTTCGGAGCATCGAAAGGTAATAGATTTCAGGTTCATGGCACGGTGTATCCTATCGTAAATGGTTAGCGAAGGTCGAGCATAGTTGGGCGACATACGCCTAATGATTGAAAGATATTCTAATATGTTGCGTATTACCGTCTAATATGAATGGTAATTTGGGGAGTAGTGGTGTATGCTGAGAGCAACATGAAAACCATACGCAACATAACCCGGTTCACATACGAATTTACATCATTTCAAGGGTGGCGCGTCACATTGTGTCGCAACCAGGTGCATTTTACGCGTTATTTTTCAGACAAGCAGTATGGGGGAGAGCAGGCTGCACTGGAGGCAGCCCTTGCGATGCGAAACCATGTTCTGGCGTGCCTGAAGGAGAATCCCGGGAACCCGGAAAAGGCATTTGCCATGTGCCGCGAGGAGCAGCAGAATACGTGCTACCCCCGCGGCTTGCGCCCCCGTAAGAACACCCTTGGCTGAAGAGCTCAGCTTGCAGGGTGTTCCGGGCCCGGGGTCATGGGTCAGGTGTGTTTGAACGCCATGCCATCACCCTCACACAGGGGCTTGGAGGAGTGGTATTTCTGAAGGTGGCAGATGGCCCGCTTCATATCTGCAACCAGGAGACTGGCCATATCCATGGAGAATCCCTGGCGCACCATGATGCGCATCACAACCGTATCCTGCACATTGGCGGGCAGGGAGAATGCCGGCACCTGCCAGCCTCGGATGCGAAGACGATCAGAGAGTTCGTAGAGATTGTAACCGGCGCTGCCAGGGTTCTTGAAGTGGAAACACACGGCGGGGATGTCTTTTTTCGGGTTGCCAGATGCAATGAATTCGAAATCCCCCATTTGCGCGATTTCCTTAGCCAGGTATTCCGCAACACTGTAAGCGGCAGAGTGAATGGCTTTATAGCCTTCCATACCCAGGCGTACAAAATCATAATACTGCGCGATAATCTGGCCAGCCGGACGTGAGAAATTGATGGCGATGGTTGGGATGCTGCCGCCCAGGTAATTGACGGCAAAGGTCAAATCTTTGGGAAGTTCTGATTCATCACGCCAGATAACCCATCCGCAGCCGAGGGGGGCCAGACCATATTTATGCCCGCTGGAGCTGATGCTCTTGACACGTTTCAATCTGAAATCAAAAGGAATGTGCGGAGCGCAGAAGGGGGCAAGGAACCCGCCGCTGGCAGCATCAACATGCACATCAACATCCGGACCACCGGAGGCAGCCAACTTATCCAGTACCCGGCAAATCTCGTCCGGGAATTCATATTGCCCCGTGTAAGTAACGCCGAACGTAGGCACCACGCAAATGGTGTTTTCATCCACGCGTTTCAATACCTCCTCTTCGCACATGCAGTAGTGACTGGGGCTCATGGGAATCTCCCGGAGTTCAACGTCCCAGTAGCGGCAGAATTTGTGCCAGCAAATCTGGACCGGACCACACACCAGGTTAGGTTTGTCGCAAGGTTTGCCAGCGGCTTTCTGCCGGGCTCTCCACCGCCAGAGGGCAGCCATACCGCCGAGCATGCAGGCTTCGCTGCTGCCGATGGTGGAACAACCAATGGGCTTTCCATTCGCCGGGGCATTCCACAGAGCGGCAATCATGCGTACGCAACGCATTTCCAGCTCCGCGCACTGGGGGTATTCGTCCTTATCAATCATGTTCTTACTGATGCTCAGATCCATGAGGTTATGAACCTGTTCATCATCCCATGTCTGGCAGAACGTGGCCAGATTCTGGCGGGAGTTGCCATCCAGCAGCAATTCTGTTTTGATAAGCTCGAACGCATCCTGCGGGCGCATGGAATGCTCGGGAATTTGATTACAGGGCAGGGGCTTGGCCACATCTGCCGCACCGAAAATACTTGTCGTCGGGTTGTCGCAGTGAGTATTCATGACATGAGTGTGACGCCGTATTGTTCCCGATGGCTGAAAAACAGGCGGGAGAAGCATTGTACACGTCATTTCTGAGCTTTATCTTTGCAAACAAAGTTGCACTCAGGTATAATGCAGCGCAATGAAACGCGCGTTGTTACTAACCCTGCTGCTGTTGATACCTGCCTGTCGCCCGGATTCCGCAGATGACTCCAATACGCCGGAGGCTCTGTATGAACGGGCGAAGGAGCTGCTTAAGCCCAATGTGGAGCGGCAGGAATCCGATTTTGCCGGAGCAATGGAGTGCCTACAACAGGCAGCCAGGGGCGGCTTACTGCGCGCGCAGCTGGATTTGGGCGGTATATATTTTGCCGGCGGACAGGGGCTGGCAGCAGATGCGCAGCAGGCATTTCACTGGTTTACAAAGGCTGCTGCCCAGGGAAACAAAGAAGCAGAGGTATTCCTGGGGATTCTATACTACGATGGCTCACTCGGCGCGCCGGATGTTCAAAAAGCCATGAATCACTGGCGAAATGCCGCCATGGCCGGAATAGCAGAAGCCCAGTACCGCCTGGGGCGCGTCCTTGCCCAGACGGAAAGCACACGGGCTGAGGGTATGGAATGGCTTGCAAAAGCATCAGCATCAGTTCCGCAGGCATCAACGGCACTGGGGAATTTGTATTATAAGTATTTGAATGAAAGTGAAAAAGCCGCAGTCTGGTATGAGAAGGGCGCCATGGCCGGTGACCCACTGGCTCAGCACATTTTTGCAGAAATGCTTTTGCTGGGAGAGCCTGTGCAGAAGGATGCAGACCGTGGGTTAGCCATGCTGCGCATGGCAGCCGGTCAGGATTATAAACCTGCAATGGCGCGGCTGATCAATATCTTGCGTAATTCTGCGGAATCAGCCGAGCATGAATCAGAAGCGACCGCCTGGGATAAGCGGTTACAGGATCTGCTGAAACAAGAAAAACAGCCGGGAGCGGGGAAGCAATAAAACCGACCATGAGATTGAGCGTTTTACTGCTCGTCCTGAGCCTTCTGCCCGGCTGCCGGCAGGTGGTGGAGGCTGTGAATATGAAGCAGCTCTCACCCCAGGTGGTGGAATGCGGCAAACACCCGAAGGGGTGGTATGAATATCTGCCCCAATATGCGCCATATTTCTGCCTTAAAACCCGATATGCAATCATTTTCCATGATGTAGAAATGAATCTCGGGTATTGGCGGCTTCTGCATCCGGAAGCCCCGCATAGAGTGATGATGGAAGGTCGCGGGGATATGCTGATACTGCACCGCAGTTTTGTGTGGGACGGTATGAGTTTCGGCAACACCGTGCCGGAGGAGTTATTGCCCAGTCTGCTGCATGATGCATTATACTATGCCCTGCAAGGAGATGCACCCTTTTCCCGGCGGGAAGCAGATGCCGCCTTCTTTCGTTCCTGCCAGACGCACGGTTGCCCGGGGAAATACCTGACGTATCTGAGCGTGCGGGCCCTGGGTGGATTTTTTGGAAAGCCCCCTGGCACCCTTGCCCCGCTGGTGGAACGGACCAACTCATCAATGCCGCCAGCGGAGCTTGAAGCGGATGAATAAAACAGCACCGCTGATTTGGTTGACTCAGCGGTGCTGGAAAAACGGTACGGGTTCTGCTTAACGGCAGAGTCCCTGGGACTGGAGCAGCGCATCCGGGTTGGGATCACGCCCCATGAAATTGCGGTAGAGTTCAGCGGCAGACTGACTATCCCCCTTAGACAAGATTTCGTTGCGGAAGCTCTGGCCAGTTGAGCGGTTCATAACCCCCCCATCCTTAAAGCGGGTGAAGGCATCAGCTGCAAGAACCTCTGCCCATTTGTAGGAGTAGTAACCAGCGCTGTAACCGCCAGTGATGCAATGGCGGAGCTTACGCATGATGGAGACGCCGGGGATGCTGCTCTTCATTTGCCAGGGAGCAAGCAGGTCACGGGTGGCGGCATCCAGGTCCTTGCCCTTGAATTTCTCGTTGTAATTCATGTGCATTTCCAGGTCAAGCTTGGCGATGCAGAGCTGCCCCATGTTATCGGAAGCAGGGAGGAAATAGCGGCTGGATTCGAGCTTGTTCACGAGTTCATCCGGCATGCGGTTACCGGAGTTGTGATGGTAACCGAAAATGCCAATCCCCTCGGGTTCCCAGGCCCAGTTTTCACAAATCTGGCTTGGGAGTTCCACGAAGTCCCATGCCACGCTGGTGCCGGCATGCTCCTGGAGTTCCGTATTGCTGAGCATGCAGTGCATCATGTGACCGAATTCATGGAAAAGCACCACAGCGTTCCGGTGGCTGAGCAGCGCGGGGCCATCACCTGAGGCTGGCGTCATATTACCGACCAGACATGCCAGATGCGGATTGCGGAACTTGCTCTTCCGGCTGGAACCACCGTAACTCATCGGCATCACCCAAGCACCTTCGCGTTTAGAGGCGCGCGGGAACAAGTCCACATAAAAAGAACCAAGGTGCTGCCCGGTGCGGTCATCCGTTACGGCATAAACTTTAACCTCCGGATGCCAGGTTTCAACCGCAAGCGGGGAGAGCTGCTCACCAGGTGCTATGCACTGGCTGGGAAGCTCCGTAAAGGAAATGCCGTACAAGTCAGAGAAAATGCAGAAAATACCGTTGAGCAAGCGGTTGCTTTCAAGGTAGGGACGCAGGCTTTCGGCATCGAACTGGTACATTTCCTCTGCCATTTCACGCAGGTAGAAAGAGCGATCCCATGGCTTGATTTCAGTTGTGACCCGCCCCGTGCGTCTGGTGACAAAGTCGAGAACCTGGGCGCACTCTGCATCGAAGGCGGGTTTAACCTTCTGCATCATGCCATCCACAAACTTCAAGGCATTTTCACCACTGCCCACCATGCGGCGGTGGGTGGTCATGTCAGCGTATGTCTTGAACCCGAGAAGTTCAGCCAGCTCGCGGCGCAATTCCATGATGCGGGCTACAATGGGCGCGTTATCATACTGCCCGGCACCAATGGTGGTCAGCCCCTCCCAGCAGGCCTTTCGAGTGGCTTCCACCTTGCAGTTGCGCAGAACTTCTGCGTAGCTTGACTGCTGCAGGGTAATGCGCCAGACCGGAGCGGCGCCATCCTCGGCGAAGACGTGTTTGCGGGCATCCTCCCGGGCTTTTTCCATCCAGTCAGCGCTCATGCCATCCAGCATGGCCTTGTCGGTGATGATGAGTTCCCATGCATCTGTGGAATCCTGTACGTTCTTGCCGAATTCCAGCTTGAGCAAGTCCATTTCATTCTCGATTTCGCGCTTGCGCTGTTTCTGTTCAGGAGTCAGGTCTGCCCCCTGGTCACGGAAATTCTGGATAATCTGCTCAACAAAACGTTGCTTGGCGGGGCTGAGTTCCTTGACCCAGGGCTGGGCGGCAGCCTGGCGCAGCATGGCCCAGAGCTTCTCATTTGCCAGCGTTTCAGCACCCAATTCATTCCAGATGGGCGTGAGTTCCTCCTGCACCTTGCGAAGTTCCTCATTATCCGCAACGGTCTTGAGGTGGTAGAGGAGATTCTGCACCTTGTTCAGTTCATCCTGGGCTTGGGAAAGAGCAAGGAATGAGTTCTCGAAAGTTGCTTCCTCAGGGGCGATGTTGCTGATTTGTTCCAGCCGATGGCGAGCCAGAGCCATTGCGGCGGCTGAATCTTTCCGGGCTTGTTCGGGGGTCAGTTTGGACCACTCGGGGTACAGCCCCTTTCTGAAGAACGGATGCTCCCCCCTTGCGGCAGCTTCCATAATCTGCTGCGTGGGCTGTGCTGCTTCCTGAGCCTGAATAAACGGTGCGCTGAGAAGAGCACATAAAGAAATTGTAATAATAGCCTGTCGTCTCATGTTCACCCATTATTACGCGCGTGCGTGGGGGTATCTTTCATCAAATGTTCCGCATGACGAGAATGAGGAAGACCGGCTCAGAGAACAAGCCGGCTCACTTGGGCTGCCTGACAACCTTGTACATAGCCTTACCCAGGGAGGCCCGGTGATTCAGCTTTACATCGGTATCATACGCCCATATCATGACCCCACCGAACTTTTCCTGCTTCATCCAGCGGCATTTTTCTGTGATGAGCGCCGGGCCATTGAAGGAGTGCATGGGACCGGGACTGCCATCCGCATTCTTTGACTGGAAGTTGTTTTCCGTGGGTTTGATTCGGGGATACCAGCTGAGAATCTGGGAATAGCCGTACTGAGTACTCAATGTGCCATGCTGGTTGCTGTAGAAGGGTAGGCCTATCACAATGCGGGGTTTTGGCATGTGGAAGTCGTTCAGGCATTTCTTTGCATCATTCTGAAATCTCCACATGGAAGAATGCTGTTCTCCCAGGTCATCGTAAGACATGGTCATCAGGAAATCCAGTTGATCCGTCACGTCTGTGATGGGGATTTTGTAAGTAACGGAAGCTGCAATGCTTAACGAAAATGCGGAACCAGCCAGTTCTTCTCGTAAATCAGCAACGAAAAGCCCGAAATTGACCCATTGGTCATGCGTATCCGGGTATTCCCAGTCAATATCAATGCCATCGTAGCCGCGCTCAATCGCCCATGTAGCCATATTTCTGGCGAGCTTCCGGCGGGTATCCGGATTTGCCACAGCCGCAGTCATAGGCTCATCCATGTGGGCAAAACCAGCCAGCAGAAGAGATTTTGCGTTGCCCTCATGATGCAAACGTTTGATTTCAGCCAGTGCTTCATCAGTCACTGTTTTGGGATCAGCCCCTTCGCCGACCCACTGGTATTGGATATCCCCCTCTGCAGAAACGGTGTAGGCAAAGTGAACCAGATCGGTGAAAAGGTTGAAATGCTCAGGCGTAAGATGCACCGCTTCCTTGGCATTACCCCATCCTTTTACCCAGCGCGGGCGGTAGTAGGGAACCACCCGGTAGGGAAAGGGGTAAACCCGGCCGATGACGCGTTTGGTGAGCGCTTTCGCTTTTTTCAGCTTGGGTTTAACTGAGCTGCCATCGTTCAGGGTAGCCTTTGTGCAGAGCGCATCGATACGGTTGCCCCGTCTGGCGCCACGCCCCAGGTCGTAGCTGAGCCAGTAGTAAACTGGCTCTGCTCCCAGTTCAATATCAACCTCAAAAGAAAACTTCCCATTTTTTCCGGGCTTGGTCTTGGCTTTTTCCTGAGTCAGTTTACTGGTATTGATGGTATACCCATTCCAATGGCCTGAAGTAGACAGCCTGGCGAGCTGAATATCGGCAGTGTTGGTGGTCTTTCCATCACTGAATTCCAGTTTTGTAATTTTTTCACCGGCTTCTCCTGTTATCTTGAGTTGCAGGATGGCTTGCGTCTTCATATCCGGATAAAACACACCGTGGGTGTGGCGCATTTCAATGGTTGCTGCCAGTCCGGTGTGTATCAATACTGCTGCAACTATGCCCAAAAGCCATTTCATAACTGGGAATATAGCAATTTTTACAGGGTCTGCCAAGAAAGAATCATCATTTTTATGATTGCAGGTAATGTATTGAAAATTACACGTGTCCCAAAGTTTGAGTACGGAGCTAGATAAATTGGAATCGGGCGAGCCAACGGCGAGCGGAAACTTGAGCCCGCAAGGGCGACAGAATCATAGCCCAGGGCGTGAGCCCTGGGTATGGTGTAGTAATAAGACCGGAACCCCGCCAGCTGGCGGGGTGGCAGGGAGGCGCTGCTAAAACACTAAGCCGAAGCTTCTGCCACCCACTCCGCTACGCTCCGGGGTTCTGATATGTTTTTCATTTTACCCTGGGTTCCGCTGCTGACGCAGCTCCACCCAGGGCTATTATTGTGTTGCCCTCTCCGAGGGCTCAAAATTCCTCGGGCTTTCAGCCCGATAAACATCAATTTATCGAGATGAGGGGGGCTTCTTCGAAAATGTCATTGATGTTTCTATTGCTTACAAAATCCTTGGGACACATGTGGCGACATGGGGGATTATTGTTTCTGCCTGTTGAAATAAAAGCTGTGCAATAATGCGCTTTTATGATATAAACACGCCATGAAGATGAGTAAGAAAGTATTATTTGCGGTAGTTATGCTGCTGGGGATGCCTGTGCTGGCCCAGGATTGTGGGGCTGAGCCCTCTGCTGACGAGGTGCTGGCCTGTATGCGGGATATGACGGTGAGCCAGGGAAATAAGGACGTGGCTGGTCGGATTCGGAAAGCCCGCTTGAAAATCCCGTTCAGCCTCAGTGTTCGCGGTGATACCCTGGCTTTCCAGTACAAGGAGGCAGAGACCTGGAAGCGCTTCGATGTGCGCATCAAGGAGAAGAATGTGGATTTGCTGCTGGTGGAAAACGGCAAGGCTAAAGTGATGGCTCCTGCCCAGTATACCCAGAACATTGCTGGCACCGATGTGTGCTATGAGGATCTTTCGCTCCGCTTCCTCTACTGGAAGGGGGGGCAGATGATTGATGCCGGTGATGAAGCCCGTATCAAGGGCCGGGATTGCTACGTGGTTCAGGTTCCTAATCCGAATCCGGCTGTGGGGCAGTTTGCCTGGGTGCGCATGTGGGTCGATAAGGAAAATGGTACCACCTGGCAGATTGATGGCTACGGCAAGGATGGTAAGCTTCGTAAGCGTTTCACCATCACTTCTGTTCAGCGCTTGGCGGATGGTTCCTGGTTCTTCAAGCAGATGAAGCTGGAAGTGCGTAATCCTCAGAATCCGGATCGTACCATTTCTCTGAATTATCTGGAAATGGACGACCTGCCTGAGAAAAAATAATGCGCCGTTTCCTGCAATTGGTTGTTGTGCTGGTTCCTCTGGGGCTATTCGCCCTGTTTTTGGAGCCAGTGCAGCAGCGTTTGTTTGGCGGGCAGGCTACTCAGGGAATTCTGCTGCTGCTGGGGGCGCTGACGGCTCTGGTTCTGGTGGAGGTGCTGTTGTTCCGTTACTGGATTCTCCCGGGATGGAGTGAAAAATTGGCGGAGCGGTTGTACGCTGGTTCCTATTTGCCGGAAAATGACCCGCTGGCTTGTCTGGTGGAGCAGATTAACGCGCAGCAGGATGTATCTGCTCTGCCGGCGCTGGAGCTTCTTGTGCGGAAGCACCCGCAGCGCGTTCGCGGTTGGCTGGAGCTGGCGCGGCTCCAGCTTGAGCTGGCTGACGATGCACTGGCGGCTCTGCTTGTGCTTGACCAGGGCGCTTCTCTGGCTCACGATGCTGAGGATGCCGCGTTGCTTTCGTTCCGCGCTGCCAGGATGTGTGAAAAGTATCTGCATGATACAGAGTCTTCTACCCGGCGTTTGCTCCAGCTGGCTGCGCGTTATCCCCATACTGTGTACGGCCGCAAGGCTCTGACTCTCCTTCCTGCGGGTTAATGCCGCAGGTTCAGTTCGTGGCGATAGTTGTTATTCGCTTCATTTACAAGGGCTAATCATGTGATTTGCGTGTGTGCTGGTCGTGCGGTAGCAGGGGGAAGTATTGTGTTTTTGCAGAACGTTGGTGATGTGGCAGTTGGAGGAAAAATAAAACTTTGTCTTGTTATTCTGTAAAAGAGGAGATACATAGGCAAAGCTTTTTTACCTGGCAAAAAGAGTAAACTATGCCCAACGACCACATGAAAACATTTGCAGGTAGGAAGGAGGCTGCCTTATGCTAACTCCTCATGGCCTGCCGCGTACGCTGAAGGGAGCAGGCGGCATGCGCCTGATAGATATGCCCGGGATCATCTACCCGGAAAATGTGTTAAGACCCAGGCAGGGCATTGCTTCGAATGGAGCCAAAGTGTGCCACGTTCCGCCGAAATCAGGAATTAGTTCCCGCCAGGCAGCAGCGATGCTGGGGATTACGGTACGCGCTGCCAGGGCTATGCTCAACCGGTGGCATGTGAAGAACTGGCTGGTGGAGCAGGATGGTCAGTCCTCTTGCCTGTACTGGGACCGGCGCGTGGTGGAGCAGATGATTAACCGCCGTATGCCGTTGGTAAACACGGTGCCGGAGAAGTATTGTTCATCGAAGGAGGCCTGTTTCATTCTGTTGATTTCTCGCAGCACGTTGGGGCGGTATGTTTCCCAAGGGTTGTTGAAGGAGTACCAGTTCAGGCGTGTTTCACAAATTGGTGTGCGGCTGGGGGCTTTTTACCGCAGAGCAGATGTGCGGCGTCTGGCTGCGCACCGGAATGCCGCCCGAATGCGTGCTGAAATGGCAAAGACGGAACGCCTTAAACGCCATCTGCTGGAATCGGGGGTAGCGGTTGATGCTGCGCGGGAACCCACTAATAGCTAGAAAGTTAGCTTGAAGTCTGTCTGCAGGAGTCGGAGAATGGCTGTATGCAGAAGACAGTTTCGGACCAGGTTGTGGAAATGCTGGCCGCGGCAGGGGTGCGCCGCATTTATGGCATGGCGGGTGATTCATTGCACCCATTGATGGAAGCCTTGCAGCGTGATACGCGCATCCGCTGGGTGCATGTGCGGCATGAGGAGACCGCTGCCTTTGCCGCCAGCGCAGAGGCTCAGCTCAGTGGGGAACTGGCGGTCTGCTGCGGTAGTTCAGGACCAGGCAATATGCACCTGATTAATGGTTTATATGATGCCAGTCGGAGCGCTGCACCAGTGCTTGCCCTGGCTGCGCATCTGCCTACGTTGCAGATAGGCTCGCACTACCTGCACGAGACGCATCCCACCTTTTTCTTCCGGGAATGCGTGGCGTATTGTGAGCTGACCAGCCGTCCCCGCCAGGTGCCCGCAGTGCTGGCGGAGGCCATGCGCACCGCCAGGAGCAGGAAAGGCGTCGGTATGCTGGTGCTGCCGGGGGATGTTGCCGCCATGTCCAGTGTGGAGGAAGCGGCCGTGGCTCCGGTTCTGCCGCCGGAGCCCCCGGTGCAGCGAGCAGCAGAGCCCCAGTTGCGCCGCATGGCTGCTCTGCTGAATGGAGCCCCACGCGTTACATTTCTCTGCGGCATAGGTTGCACCGGGGCTGAAAAGGATATCATTACGCTCGCGTCGTGCCTGCATGCGCCGGTAGCGTACACGCTCAGAGCCAAGGAGTTATTCGAAAAGGATAACCCGAATACCGTGGGAATGACCGGTTTGCTGGGCTGGGGGGCTGCTGTGCATGCGGTGCTGGATTGCGATGTGCTTGTGATGTGGGGAACGGATTTCCCCTACCGGGATTTTCTGCCGCAGCGGGGCAGTGTGATTCAGGTAGATACGAATGCGACTGTGCTGGGGCGGCGGGCTCCGCTGCTGCAGGGCATTCAGGCTGATGCCGGTGAGGTGGCGCGTGCTTTGTTGCCGCTGATAAACCCGAACCGCCCGGATGATTTTCTGCGTTCCATGCTCACCTATCATGCGCGGGAGGTTGCCGCCATCAGCCATCCCCTGCGGGTGGTGGATGAAGATGCGCCGTTGCGCCCCGAACTGCTGACCCGCCTGGTCAGCGACCATGCGGAACCGGATGCCATCTTCACCGTTGATACCGGCACCCCGGATATCTGGTGTGCGCGGTATCTGCAGGCGCTGGGTACCCGGCGTATACTGGGGTCGTTCAACTATGGCTCTATGGGCTGTGCGCTGGCCATGGCCATTGGTGCCAAATCACTCTATCAACGGCGGCAGGTCATTGCCTTGTGCGGGGATGGCGGTATTTCAATGCTGGCAGGTGATTTGCTTACCCTGATGCAGGAGGGACTTGCAGTCAAAATACTGGTGTACAATAACTCAGAGCTGGATTATGTGGCATTGGAACAGGCCCGGGTCGGCATCCGCCCGCCCATCGGCACGTCGCTTCGCTGCACCAATTTTGCGGCAGTCGCCCGGGCCATGGGCCTGCAGGCCTGGCGAATCTCCCGGGTGAATGAAGCCATTCCGGCCATAAAGTCCTGGCTGGCCGCGGAGGGACCGGCCTTGCTCGATGCGGCGGTGGATCGCCACGCTCTGCCTCTGCCACCCGGGCTGACCTTCATGCAAGGTCTCGGCTACTGCAAGGGACTGGGGGAGCAATCCGCCCATGCCGCACTGGATAACGTCAAGCGCCTCCTCTTCGGTAATAGGAACTTTTTCTGCTAGTGTCTCTTGCCACCCGTCTGAGCGAAGCGAAGATTTCGTCGCCCGTTAGGGCGATTTCGTCTGCCGCAGGCAGATTTCGTCCAGACCGCAGGTCCGGATATCGTTTCCGGTGGAGCAATGCGTGCTCTTTTTCCAATCAATGGGTAATGATTAGCCCTTGGTATAATGGAAAACGAAATCCTTACCCTGGCGGGCAAGGCCGAAATCTACGCTGCGCGCAGACGAAATCCGCTCCCTGCGGGAGCGGACTGGGGGAGAGGACTAAATATATTTGCGCTCTTTGAAGAGGTGGGCTCGGATGGGATCTGCCGCGGCGAGGTGGGTGTAGCCGATGGCAAGGGCATCTGCGGCATCGGGTGCCGGAGTTTCGGTGAGGGAGAGCAGGGCGCGCATCATGAAGGCAACCTGTTGCTTGCCGGCGCCGCCGCGGCCCACGGTGGCCAGTTTGACACAGGTGGGCGGGTATTCCATAATCTGCAGCCCGTGGCGGGCGGCTGCCAGCACCACGGCACCACGGGCGGAGCCCATGGTGATGGCCGTGCGGTGGCTCTGTACAAAGATGATGCCCTCGATGGCGAGTTCATCGGGTTGCCATTTGTCGATGAGAGCGCAGATGTGTTCGTGAATAGCCAGCAGACACTGGCTCTGGCTGAGCTTTGCCGGCAGGGAGAGGGTGCCGTATTCCAGCGCACGCGGGGCACGGAAATCGCCGTCGATGACGGCGAATCCAGTGTTGCGTA
>JAZRJB010000043.1:0-5455 GCA_045645565.1 Akkermansia sp.
ATGTGTCCCAAAGTTTGAGAAAGCTGCCCGATTGGAATTTGGCGGGCTGAAAGCCCGAGGAATTTTGAGCCCTCGGAGAGGGCGACACAATAATAGCCCAGGGTGGAGCTGCGTCAGCAGCGGAACCCTGGGTAAAATGAAGAACATATCAGAACCCCGGAGCGCAGCGGAGTGGGTGGCAGAAGCTAAGGCTTAGTGTTTTAGCAGCGTTTCCCTGCCACCCCTCCACGTTGGTCGGGGTTCCGGTTATTTTTTATTCCAAACCCAGCGTGCCGCCGCGTGGCGGCTCCACGCTGGGCTATGATTCTGTCGCCCTGCGGGCTCATATTTCCGCTCGCCTGCGGCTCGCCAAATTCCAATCTATCGAGATGAGGGGGGGCTTCTTCGAAAATATCATTGATGTTTCTATTGCTTACAAAATCCTTGGGACACATGTGTGTTTCAGCGCATGTGCATTTAATAGACTTGCAGAGCATGCCGGGCGGTGGTATAGTCTGGGCATGGACTTATCCGCCTTTCGTGAAGAATACCTGAAAGACACCCTGCACCGCCGGGACCTGGCAGATTCCCCGTTTGAACAGTTTGACCGCTGGTTCAAGCAGGCGATGGAATCCGGCATCCCGGAACCTAATGCCATGAGCATTGCCACTGCCACACCGCAGGGAATGCCCAGCCTGCGCACCGTGCTGCTCAAGTATTACGATAACCGCGGCTATGTCTTCTTTACCAACTACACCAGCCGCAAGGCGCAGGAGATTGAAGCCAACCCGGAAATGTGCATGATGCTTCCCTGGGTCACCCTGGAGCGCCAGATTATCATCTACGGCAGAGCTGAAAAAATCTCCCGCGCAGAAACCCTCAAATACTTCCTCAGCCGCCCGCATGAATCCCAGCTCGGCGCGTGGGTTTCGCACCAGAGCCAGGTCATCTCCACCCGCAAACTGCTTATGATGAAACTGGCAGAGCTGAAAAACAAATTTGCGGAAGGCAAAGTACCCCTGCCCGATTTCTGGGGCGGCTACCGCATTGTGCCGCACCATGTCGAATTCTGGCAAGGTGGTCCCGGCCGGGTGCATGACCGTTTCCTGTACACGCTCCAGCCCGACGGCAGCTGGGATATCACGCGACTCCAACCCTGAGCCAGATGCTACCCTTCCTTGCACAAGCCGCAGAAAGCGCCAGCAGCCTGTTGAGTGGCTGGGACACCAGCACCGCCACCGGTGGAGCAGCGGCAGCCATCCTGGGCGCGGTGTGGGTATTATTCAAGGTAATCCGCGCCGTGGTGGGCACGCTTTTTATGCTCTGCGTGGTCTTTCTCGTGCTGAAGGTATGCTGTGATATTGACCTCAGCGCCTGGCTGGGGGCGCTGGCAGAGCAGCTTAATCTTTCTCCAGCTGCCTGATTTTCTCATCACCACGGAAACGAACGCGGATGGGAGCGGGGCGCTTCAGGCGCAGCTTCACGCGCACGGACTTCCCGTTTTCATTTTTGGTACGCACATAGACAGAGCCGAAGCGGGAGGGTTCAACCTCATGCCCAGCACCGGCAGGAGATGGTGTAGGAGCGGGTTTCACTTCACAGTAAATCTCCTGGAACGCCTTGAGCAGCTCTGGGTTATCCGCAACTTCCTGCAGCGCCTGGGGCAGCGGAGCGGGCGCAGGCTCCTGCACACCCGCCGGGTCAGCCACGGGAGCAACCTCAGGGGCATCCATGCGGCTGGCATCACGCTCCTGAATAATCTTCTCCATATCCGGGTCCTTCTTCAGCAACTCAGCCGCTTCAGATTCCGGATTCACCGTCTGCAGAATATCCTCACCGGGCTGCTGGGCGCTATCCGGGTGGTTGCGCAGGTAATTCTCAAACTCCGGGTCCGGCTCAGCACCATTCTGCATAGCGCGGTCATACGCACGCGCCGCATTGGGAATCTGCTTGAGTTCCGCATACAGACGCGCCATATTGTAATGCGCATCACCCAGACCGGGCTTCAGTTTCAAAGCCGCGGCAAAATGCTTGAGCGCCAGGTCAAACTGCCCGCCCACGCCTTCGATATTAGCCAGGTAGAAGAACGCCTCAGCATTGCCGGGGTCCAGCTCAATCGTGCGCGCAAACATGCGGGCAGCCTCATCCAGACGGTCCAGGCGGTAGTAACTCACACCTGCCAGGAAATAGGAAATGGCCAGGTCCGGAGCCAGGCGTGTTGCGCGGGCAAAGAACTCCAGTGATTCCTCACACTTGTTGCGGTAGAGCAGAATCGTACCCAAGTTCACCAGACCAGCCACATGGTCCGGCTGAGAATCATACAACGTGCGGTAAAGCTGTTCGGCAGCGGTATAACGCCCCTTCACAAACGCCCTGGAGGCCAGGTCCGCCAGGGCTTCCATCTGCAAGCCTTCGCGCACGGCCTGGGCGCCCTCCTCTCCCTGCCCGGCAAGGGCAGCTTCCATCACGCGGCGCTCGGCATCAGTCAGATCCAGTGAACTTTCCTCATCCAAGCGTTGCAGGGCACTCAGCGTGGCGGGATCCTGGTTCTTAATCTGCTTATAGGTTTCAATGAGCAGCTTGCGGCCTTCCTCCTGCATGGCAAGGCTGCGGCGCTGCTTGGCAATCACCTCACGCAGCAGTTCATTTTCCTCCGCAAGAGCCGGGTCAACCGGGGGCTGGGCGGATGTTTTATTCAAATCCGCCTCGATATTGTTCAGGCGTTCCGTCAATTCAGAGACACGGCGGCGGTACCCCATATTCTCCTCATAGATACCACTCATCTCATCCCTCAGGCGGTCGGCCTCACCACGAGCAGAATCCAACTGCTGGCGCAGCACGTTACGCTCATCATCAGACCCGGCCTGCATTCCTTCCAACTCAGCAATGCGGGCCTGAGCAGCCTTGAGCTGCTGGTCCAGGGTTAAGTTCTGGTCCAGCAAGGCCTTGGTCTTTTCCGGGCTGTTGAGTTCCACAATCGCGCGGAGCTGTTCATTTTCCGCCTTCAGGACATCGCGTTCGCGGGTGACGCGGGCGAGTTCCTCCTGAGTCTTGGCAAGGTCTGTCTCCAATTCGGAAATGCGGGCTTCAGCCTGCTTGCGGGCATCCTCACTGGCGCGGTACTTAGCCTCCAGCTCAGCCAGCTGGCGGGTTAAGGCATTCACCACATCATTACCAGCCAGGCGCTCAGAGGAAATCTGTTTCTGCAACTGCTCGTAGCGGTCCTTATACATCTGCTGCTCAATGCGAGCAGAAACCAGCTCACGCTGCGAATCCTCAAACTTCGTATTCAGCTCCCGGTATGCCACAGCCATGCGGCGGCATTCCTCCTGAGCGGCAGCCAGCGCGTTATACAAATTGCGGTCAGTCTTTTCGTAGTCAGGCAAATCCACAGGCTGGTAATTGCTCTGCGCCGGGTCATACGGCTGAGCCTTGCCCGGCAGCTCCACCTCAATAGCCAGCGGACGCCCGGGCTGGCGTCCCGTCGGAATCGGGGCCTCTGCTGACTTCTTGCGATACGATGCCAGATTCTCCGCTAACAAGCGGCGGCGGGTCGATACCAGATTCGTCTTCCAATTCGGGAAATCCCGCACAATGCCGGCCAGCACCTTTTCTGCTTGCTGACCCTTCTTGATAGCGGCATTATAACTCTGCTGAGCAGCCAGTTGCTCTGACTCACGGCACAAGCGGTATGCCGTCAGGTAATACTCTGCAGGGTCCTGAACGCGCTGCTGAGCGGCAGGCGCTGCAGACGTACCCTGAGCCTGCAACGGTGCCACCCCGGCCAGTGCCAGGGCGCAGAACATAAGCATCGAAAGTGAATGCGAAGCAGTCATAATCCAGTATACTCTCCCATCATACCTCATCACGCTCACGAATCAAGCAGGAAACGTGTACGCAATCCCTTCATCTGGTTCATCCCATTGATTTTATCCTGCCGCAGTCTCCTGAAACGGAAAATCAGCGAGGTGGAAATCCCGCCTGGGACTTCCACCTCAGCATGACTTGATATGCGTATTTCCGGTTTACTTACCGGGGGTAAGCAGTTTGGAGGCCTCCTCACTGCCGGCAGCTGAAGCCTTGCGCCACCAGTCGCGAGCCTTGCCCGGGTCTTTGGAAACGCCGGTTCCGGCTTCATAGCACTTACCCAGCTTCACCATGGCAGCCACCACGCCGGCATTGGCCAGGCGCTCAAAAATCTTCACAGCCTCTGCCTCATTCTTCTGCACACCCTCACCGCTCAGCAGGCAGGCAGCATACTCCAGTGTCCCCAGAGCATCCCCCTGCTGGGCAGACATGGCAAACAATTTAGCAGCGAGCGCAGCATCCTTCTGCGTTGCATGCCCCAGCGCCACGCAGCGACCCAGGAAATATGCAGCTCGTGCATTCTTCGCATTGGCAGCCTGCTTCCAGCATTCCACCGCCTTGGCAGAATCCTTCTGCACGCCGAGACCGGCATCCAGGCACGCACCCAGCAGGCAAAGTGCCTCAGCGTTCCCCTGAGCAGCGGCCAGGTCAAAACAACGCACGGCCATGGCATGGTTCTTGTTCATACCATTGCCATCAAATGCCATCTTGCCCAACTGAAGCTGAGCCTCCATATTACCGGATTCTGCCGCAACCAGCATGAATGGAACAGCCTTGGCGGCATCCTTGGCAACACCGCCGTACCCGAGCAAATGGGCTTTGCCCATGAACAAGCTGGCTTCCGAATGGCGCTTGGCTGCTGCACGACCTGCAAATTCCACCGCCTTGGCGGGGTCTTTTTCCACACCGCGCCCCTGGTCATAGCACACGGCCATGCTGTAACACCCCTGCGCGTCCTCCAGCTCAGCAGCCTTACCATACCACTTCACGGCCTCATCAATGCTCTTCTCGAGTCCGCCGAACCCATTGGCATGTGCCATACCCAGCGTCACCATAGCAGGGGCATACCCCTTGTCAGCAGCTTCGGACCAGCATTCCACAGCTTTCGGGGCGTCCTGCGCGGTGCCGCGGGCCTGGTCATAACACAGGCCCAGAAGGTATATACCCTCTGCATCTCCCGCATCTGCCGCCTTCTTCAGCCACTCAAAACCCTTGGCCACTTCCTCTGCCGAATTAGAAAGAATCAGGCGCTGCCCCAGGCGGCACATAGCGGGTGTATACCCCATATCTGCTGCCTGCTCCATATATTCACCAGCCTTTTCCCTGGCAGCGGCATCTTCTGCCTGCATGGCCTCCTGGGCCTGGTTGTACAATTTCTCACCCTCCTTGGAATTCCCCCCGCAACCGCAGAGCAACACGGCACCTGCGCCACAAACCAGAGCCAACTTACGCATATTCATCATGCGCCCTATCTTATCCCATCAGACCGCTGATATCAAGCTCTATTCCGCAATTCAGCAAACAGCAGATAAAAAACACACCGCCCACAGGAAAACTCCTGTGGGCGGTATTTTTATTTGTTTATCCTGCTAAGATGCGCTTCAAAGGC
>JAZRJB010000044.1:0-6744 GCA_045645565.1 Akkermansia sp.
GATTGGGGTGTCTGGCGCCGTATCACCCGGCTGGAAGAAGAAAATGCATCGCTGAAAGAACGAATCAACAAATTAGAAACTCTTACCGCAAAACTGGATGAGATGCTCATTCGTGCAGTAAACGCCCAACTAGCCGAAAAAGAGCTATGAAAAAGGAAGTGTCAAACAATCTGTTTACCGGCGGCCTGCTGGCTGACCCGGTGCTGGGCTCGGCCAGCGGGCATAGTCTGGCGCAGCAGCTGGCAGGGTTCATCAATACACCGAATACCACGGTTTATGATAAGGCCATTGACAGTGTTTACCTGAGTACTCACACGGGTGGTTCACAGCTGCACCACCTGGTGGACGGGCAGCATGATATCTTCGGCGCATTTGATGCAGCAGCCAAGGCGCTGCCGAATGACAGCACCTGGCAGGAGGTGATGGGCACAGCGCAGCATCTGGGCAAGGATTTGTTTTCCGTATCGGGATTACCGGTTGTTTCGCTGGAGCCATCGCAATACCAGACCGCTTCGCTCTGGCTTCATGAGCATCTGCATGTGCCCAAAAGCTGGCTTGGTGATTTGCTGCAGATTAATGGGCTGGAACTCTTCAGCGGTGTCCTTTCCGTGGCCGCGGTCATAATCGGCTGCAAGCAAAGCGATGTCAGGCAGCTCTCCGAGCTTGCCGCCGCCAGCGGATTGGCCGGCATGCTTACAGCTAACCCCATTGGCTTGTGCGCGGCGGCCATTGCACTGGTGCTGGCCTGGAAACAGAGGGGAACTTCCGGTGAGTTGGGCAAAGGTCTGGTGGTGGGGGCTGGTACTGCCGGCGCGGCTCTGCTTGCAGGAAGCGGTGCAGCCGCACTGCTGGGGGCAGGATTCCTGCCGGCCCTGGGCGGCATCCTGCTGAGTGTGGTCATCGGGTTTTATGTCCGCAAATTCCTGACCAACAAATTATACCAGCCCACCCGGCAAAGCAATCATGAACCGCTGGCTCTCGAATGGCAGGTGCCGGAGCTTACACCCGTGCAGGTGGATGTCTGGCGGTCCATGCTGGCCTACCCCACCACCATGAGCCCGGAGGTACGCCGGATGTTACGCGATGCACTGAGCTGAGCTGCCGGGTGTCTTCTCTATCTATTTTCAACAATACGCAATGCAATGAAAAAAGGACTTAATCAGGATTCGTTTGTTCACTACGAAGCGCAGCGGCAGATGCTGCTGAAACAGATGCGGGAGTGGGGGGCTCTGGTGGAAAAATCGGCCATACTGGCCGGGATGGAGGGTGATGAGCGTTACCCGGAAATGTGCCGGGATATGTTTTCGCCCGCTTTTGTGAACACTCACAAGGGGGACCAGGCAAAGGAATACCAGATTCTGCTTGCAGCGTGTCAGATGCAGGTCCGGCACCTCGGGAAAGTCTCCGGCAAGGCTGAACACGCCCCTGTATTGATGAGTCTGCTGCCGGTCACTAACCCGGAGGATTCCGTATTTGAGGAGTACAGACCCGCCGTGGAGCGTCTTATCCGGAAATATCAGCCATGCGGTATCCGGCGGTGGTTTGGCCTCTACAACCGGAAGTATCTGATGCATGCCATGACGGCTGATTTACAGCAGCTTTTCACGCGCATAATCAACGATACGGCAAGAATGTTCCATGAGGATTACCATTATGAATGGCATCCCCTTGCCATTGACAGCTGGATGGATGAACTCTGGGGCTGCTACCTCGCACCTACATGCCGCTCACGCGCCATGCTCAGGGCCGACGGAAGCACTTCTTCGGCTGCTACGGCGGTGGAGGCTGTTCGTGAGGAGTTTTTCCAGGATTATTGGGAAGATGCACGCCAATATGCCACCAAACTTTCCGAAACGGTGAAAGTACACTTCGAGGAGGCTCAGAGCCTGCTGCACGAGATGAAGAAACTAGCCCCTGCTGATTAATTCCAGATGCAGAGCAGACCGTAGAGGACTCCGGCGAAGAGGAGGATGAAGGCCAGGAGGTAGCCCAGGAATTGGAGGTAGCGGTAAAGCATTTTGAATTACGAATTAGCCGGTGCCGGGAGAAGGAGCCGGATGAGGGCAGGGGGGTGATGCCTTTCAGTGGTGCTGGTGGTGGCAGGCGGGGTCGGTGCAGTGGTGATGATGTTCGTGTGAGGCGTGCCGGAACAGAAGGCCCGCGGCTATCCCACCTATGAGGAGGAGGATAAGCAGAATCGGGAACCAGAATTTGATGATGAGGGGGCGTGCGTTCATGGATGGGGGTGTTTGTTGAGGTGTTTGTTCAGGAAGGGTATGATGTGCCGGGCGTAGAGCTGCGGTGCGTGGGCAGGGTCGGCAAAGCCGTGGGCTTCATCGGGGTAGGTGTCCAGGGGGACATCTTTGCCCGCTGCGCGGAGAGTTTTATAGAGTCTTTGGGAATGCTCCGGGGGAATAAGGGTGTCCTTGCCCCCGTAGTACAGCAGGAGCGGCTCCTGGAAATTATCCGCGTGGTACACGGGAGAAATGCTGCGCAGATGAGCTCTGCCTTCCGCTGTGCTGATATCTCCGATGGTGAGGGAATCTTCTCCAGCAAAGGGGGCATCCATGCCATTCATTTTTTGCAGGTGGAGTATGAGGTCCTGGGGACCGAATAAGGAGATTCCGCAGGTGTACAGACCGGGGGTGAATGCCAGCGCTGCGGTGACGGCATAGCCTCCATAGGAGCCACCGAAGATGGCGATTTTATTCGGCTGTGCGATACCTTGCCGGATGAGCCAGGGAATGGCATCATTCACGTCTGTCTGAACGCATCCTTTGCCCCATTGGCGGTTTCCGGCATGCATGAAGCTGCTGCCCCAGCCGCGCGAGCCGCGGAATTGGGGTTGCACTACGGCGAATCCCTGGCTCACGAGGTACTGCACGCGCCAATCGTATGAATCATCTGTCCGCATGCGCGGGCCGCCATGCACGAAAATGACTGTGGGGAAGGGGCCTTTGCCATCCGGCAGGGTGTAGTAGACGGGAATGCGTGTTCCGTCTGCTGCGGGGTATTCGGCAAATTGTGTGGGCCGGGTTGGCGGCACCGGTGCGGCAGTTTTTTCTAACGGAACACAGCCTTTGCCGGCGGAATACATCATCAGTCTGAAAGGACCGGAGTTTTCGCTTACCCAGGCTAGTAGCTTTGATTCGTCATCGGATACGGCTACCATGCGGGCTGATGATTTCTTGGGGAGTCCGCGTAGAAAATCTGATACCAGGCCGCATGAACGCAGCGGGTGGTATTGTAATTTTTCACGCATGGTACTGTAGCCTAATACCGTGCCGTCGGTCCGGGTGAGGATGCCGGAGGGTTCTGCGTTTTTGCCATCGCTGATATTGTTCAGTTGGCCAGTGGCCGGGTCATACTCTGCCAGGACTGCATGCTCTGTCTGGTGGTCATGGAGCAGGAGTATGAGGCCCTTGTTGTTGATGCCTACCAGTTGCAGCCGATTGGTTGCAGGTAATTGCAATATGGGGGTGAATGTACTGCTGCCCGCTTTATATTCGAGCGTTTTAGAGCCGTCCTTATTCCAGCGCAAGGCGGCTTTCAATATGCCGTCTCCATCCATAGCCCAGGCGATGCTACCTGGTGCTGTATCATGAAACGGCTGAAAAGCGAGAGATGATGCGTGAGGATTGATTTTATAGAGTGGGGCATCTGCAGTAGGTGCCGCGGCTCCTTGAATGGTGAATTCGGCTGTGCCTGCATGTTCTCGCACATGCGTAAGCCTGAACCATTCCGGTGCATCAGGTGGGGTGATGATTTGCAGCCGACCTGTTGCAGAAGGTACACCGAGGTGGCTTTTCCCCTCTTTATCGGTGCCGAAGAGAAACAAGGCTCCGTTATCAAGGAAAACTGCTCGCTGGATTGATATATCACAGCTCAGATTATGCGTGGAATCGGCTGTGTGAATGCGTATGCTGTTTCGCTCAGGTGTGGAGGTGACGATAGCATCCAGCGATTTGGAATATCCCAGCAGGGTGTAGCCGGTCTCTGCGTTCTGGTACGCAAAAGCCACGGCTTCTGTTGCGCGCAGCTGGGAGCAACTAAGCAATATACAGAAAGTCAGCCATCGTTTCATATCCCGGAAGAAAAGAGGCAGGCAACGGCTCCTCCGCTACCTGCCTCGGAAAAGGTTAAACCTTTTGTATTAATATTCGCCGATGCGACCAGTACCTCTGCAATGGAAGCAATTAAAATTGCCGCTGAAGCCGCTGCCGCCGCAGAATGTGCAGCGAAAAGCATGGCAGTCAAAGGGGCGTTCGTCTGTGGAAGCGCCGATTGCAAAGCCGCTGATGGTTACGCAGGCGGCTACGAGAGTCATCATGATTTTCTTCATTGTTTGTTATCCTTTCTGTTTTGAGATTGGTATAATTTGGTGATGGATTGCCCTGATTTTGTCTCATTTGCGAGATGAATGTCGAATCAGGCTGGTTTTAATATAGCAAAATAAGTGCAGAAGTCAACAGTAATGCGACAAAAATCAAAATAAAAATAGCAAAACCGCTATAATTCTGCGTTTTTGCGGGTTGGAGCAGGGGGAGCATGCTTCCACAGACCTGCCGGGAGAGACTAAAAACAAACCAGGCCATTCCCTGGGGGAATGGCCTGAGTCATGAAAACGCGTGGTGAGGAATCCGGGATTAGCGGATGGTCTTCACGGTCACAGCTTCCTTACCCACGCGGCTGCGGAGGTAGTGGAGCTTGGCGCGGCGTACCTTACCGCGGGTCACAACCTCAATCTTGGCAATCTTGGGGGTGTGGATGGGGAAGGAGCGTTCTACGCCTTCGCCGTAGGCAATCTTACGAACGGTGAAAGCCTCGTTGATGCCGGCGCCACGCTTGGCAATCACGATGCCCTGGAAGATCTGCACGCGTTCCTTGCCACCTTCAATCACGCGGCAGTGCACCTTCACGGTGTCGCCAACGTTGAAGGGCGTCACATCGTCCTTCATCTGCTCTTTTCCGATAGTGTCGAGAATGTTCATCTTGTCTCCTTCTTGTAAATTAGTAAATGTTCAGTGAGCCTCCCGGCTCGGGTGGGTGCGACAGTCTACACGATTTTTTGCTTCTTGGCAATGCAAATTTCACATTTTTGCGTATTTTTTTCAATTCTTGCGTTGAAAGGCGTGAAAAATCAGTCTTTAATGTGCGGCAGTCTGGAAGTTCTGGATTGACAAGAGCGGGTATGTAGTATATAACGCGCGCACACTTTACCCCCAATCAGCACTATGCCCGCCCGCAAGACGCCCATTAAACGCAAGGTCCGCAACTGGACAGCCGCCGATTCTGCCGAACTGTACGGTGTGGAGGATTGGAGTAATGACTATTTCAGTGTATCTCGCGCGGGCGAGGTGAATGTGCACCTGGTGGATACGGATGGCAGCACCAAGGAAGTGAGCCTGCCGGATATCATGAAGGGGCTGGAGGAGCGCGGCACCAATGTGCCGGTGCTGCTGCGTTTCCGCGATTTGCTGCATGCGCGTATCGACGAGCTGAACAAGAGTTTTTCCAAGGCAATCAAGGCTGCCGGGTATACGGGTAAATACCGCGGTGTGTATCCCATCAAGGTGAACCAGCAGCGCATGGTGGTGGAGGAAGTGGTGGCACACGGCCAGAAATACCACTATGGCCTGGAAGCCGGCTCCAAGCCGGAGCTGATTGCCGCCATGGCCTACATGCGCGATGCGGAATCTTTCCTCATGTGCAACGGGTACAAGGATGATGAGTTCATCGACCTGGCGCTCATGGGGATGCGCATGGGGATGAAAATCTGCCTCATTCTGGAGATGCCCAATGAGCTGCCGGCCATTCTGCGCCGTGCGGAGGTGCTGGGTGTGGAGCCGATTCTGGGTGTGCGCGTGCGCCTGGCTTCCAAGGGCTCCGGCCATTGGAGCGAATCCGCCGGTGATAAATCGGTGTTCGGTCTGAATGCCGCCCAGGTCATCGATGTGGTGGATACGCTGAAAGCTGCCGGTAAGCTGCATTGCCTCAAGGCGCTGCATTACCACCAGGGCAGCCAGATTTCCAACGTGTCGGTCATTCGTGGCGGTCTTACGGAAGCCTGCCGCATCTATATTGACCTGGTGAAGGAGGGCGCGCCCATGGGCACGCTCGATATGGGCGGTGGTCTGGCAGTGGACTACGATGGTTCCAAGACCAACTTCCATTCTTCCTGTAACTATTCCATTGAGGAATACGCCCGCGACATCGTGGAGGTGGTGGGTGAGCTTTGCTCCAAGCATGGTGTGGAACACCCGACCCTGGTCACGGAATCCGGCCGCGCGGTGTCGGCCTACCATGCGGTGCTGGTGTTCAATGTGCTGGATGTGACCAGCGCCCCCGGCAGCGAGGCTCAGCCGCCCGCTCTGCCGGAGAATGCAAATGATATCCTGCTGGCGCTGGATGAAACCCACCGCATGCTGACCCGCAAGAATATCCAGGAGTGCTATAACGATGCCATCTACTACCGCGACCAGCTGCGCGCCATGTTCCACCATGGCAATGCCACGCTGCGCGAGCGCGGGGTGGGCGAGGCTATCTACTGGCACATCATGGGGCTGATTTCCCGCCGCATTGCGGAGATGAGCGAGATTCCCGAAGATTTGAAGGAGGTGTCCGACAACATGGTGGACTACTATTACTCCAACTTCTCCGTGTTCCAGAGCCTGCCGGATTCCTGGGCCATTGACCAGCTCTTCCCGGTGATGCCGATTCAGCGCCTCTGCGAGCGCCCCACTC
>JAZRJB010000045.1:0-79804 GCA_045645565.1 Akkermansia sp.
ACGGTGTCATGTTACCAGAATCCGGGAGCCTCTGCAAGCTGTTAGTGCGGAAAAGCGCAAAAACAGGCCAGCAAGCCTAGGAAGCCTCGCTGGTGGAGCCCTTGGTCTGCCGGGTTGAGGAGAGGCTCGAATCGTTAAAAAACTTGCCGATTTTCGGGCAGAAAAAGGGGCAAAAGTATAGTCTTTTTATGGGGCAGGCTCATAACGTATTCATTATCAACACCACTTTTATTTGAGAGGGGTAAACTATATGCTTTTATCCAATCCTTTCACCATTAAGCCTTTGTATCAAAATAGGGGGGTATTGTATGCCGCGACCCCAGTCCTTTAGAGTCCCCGGGGAGTGAGAAAGGGCAAAATCAGGGCGTTTTGAACCTTTCAATATACATTCTATTTAATAATTAAGGACTCCGCAATTCGTTAAATATCAGCACATAAACAGAAAAAGGCTGCATCCCCTCAATTTCAGGAATGCAGCCTTTGGCAATAGCTTTTGAGAAGGGTACGGCACTTTATAACTAAATGATATTGCGACCGTTACAAAGCACCTTTAATTTTGCTCCCTTAACGCGAGGAAATCGAAAGTCCTTGCTTTTTATGAGTGTTTGCCATCTTATATTTAATAGCTTGCGTGAAAATAAGAGCAAGTTATATCCCTAAGTTATCAAGATAAACACCCTTTGAGAGGGGTACGGCAACTCGCTAATTTGTACGTTTTTTCACCCAAAATCCAAGTCCTTTTCCAAGTCCTACGAACTCATCATCTCTCAATCTCTAAAAACGCACACTATTTTACATCAAGTTTTCGTCCCCATCTTTGATTCCTTTAGAGATAGGAGTACCATACCCATTTTTGATTTCGCAGCACGAAATTATCAGATTACGAAGTACTTTAATATATTTTCTTTTTTTATAATCTTTTTACTAAAACCACTTTCATGACCAAGCATTTTAAACAAAATGCTTGCAACAAAAATCAATATCTGTTTCCAAAAATCATTTAAATTAACTTCGGCTAATCTGTTTCCTTCATGCAACAGCTCATTTCTCATTTTCTTAAGATTGCTTGGCTCATCTAATTTAAATAACGAACAAACATCTTTTACTTTATCATTGTATGAATGTTTACATTTCAGCATTTTATTATCTTGGAGGACTTTATTTGCTATCCTTTCCACAAGCATGCAAAGAGTGGCACTTTTTAAATCAACAGCTGAATTTGAACCCATGCTACCAATCCACCCCAACGTACGACTCCACCATGCCTCATCCTTTTCGAAAATAGGATATGCAGCTTCTATAAATAACTTGAAACCATACCTACCAGAAATAGGAAGTATGGGATCTATCCCACCTTGCGCAAATGGCAGATTTCTTTCTATTGAAACAATCTGAGAACCTCTTTTACTTGTTCTCTGAACTTGCACTATCCCCATGTAAGAAAGACATGAAAGATGCAGCAGTCGGCATATTTTTAACGCAACCTCCAGCGCATCCTCAATCAAAAAATCCTTAGCAGAAACACGAAGAACAGAATGAGACGAAATACTAGCATCGGATATTAGAGGTAATTCCTCAGCTAGATAAAAAGCGCCCTTATACTCAAAGATTCTTTTAAACATCCACTCTCTTTGCTTAATTTGGAACTTGTAACAATCACCTATAAAAGAGCCATTTTTGATTTGAACTGTCTCTTCAGATTCTTCTACTTGTATATTGGGTATGAGGAAATCCCAATATACATCACCTGCTTGGAATTGAATTTCCGGTACTAATTCCACACACTGACATTCGACTGATACACAACCATTGATTATCTTAGGAATCTTGAAAAAAAACGATTTGCTAAAATCGATAATGATTGACGCAACATAAATCTCACTCCCATAGTAACAAAATAGTTTTTGTTTAAATATATCAAGATGAAAACTATCTCTAGCCTTTATCTCCAGCAAAACTGAAAAATATGACCAATTCTTTTGAATGAGTTGAACTGACATAATTTCATATGAGCTGCTTCCGTACGAAACAACCTGAGGATTAGTGTAAATCAAATGCTCGTAGTTGTTATATAACATATCAACCTATGTTATTAAGCCAATTCAAAGGAGAAATAAAAACTATTTGCACTAAGGCTCATTTTCTTTCAAAAATATTTAATCATTTGCCTTTAACCAAGGTCTTAATATCGTCAGAAGAAACCAAAGGAGACGTGATAACGCGAAATACAGCCTCACAAATTGTACCCTTCAAATTATCGTTATTACCTGCATAGTCCTTTATCCACTCAAAATCATTCTTACCAACGTGATTCATTCCACTCATACCTTCTATGCGAACAATCATCACGGCAAACAGTTCTCTCATTGCTCTTGTTTGGGCTAATTTCAAACGCTTATCAAAAACAGAATTTGTCCTAAGATGCTTATGTTCATATACTATCATATGGCACTGATGTAGGGCAAATGCCCAAGGCTGAAACAATTCAAGTAGTCTATCAATTTCCGTCCTCTCATCCACCAACTTCATCAGAGCTTCTCGTTTCTTTGAATCATCGCCTTCAACATAGACTCTCATTAAATATGCAATATTTTTTACACGAGGCTATACAATATTGAACATCTCCGCAGGTTGAAGTTCTGATGAACTATTGAATGTATTGACAGTATCAGCTATGTATAAACTTCGTATTTTGCACAACATTGTCAACTCCGCTAAAACAATATTATAAGAGGAATCGTATGCTAGATAAGAGGATTTCTGTTGGCTTCTCCAGGCACACAAAGCACTTACAATAGCAGCAATTACACTTAAAACTGCAATTAATGTTTCTATACTTATATTCATACTCATCCCACAAGAAAGATTATTTTGCGCAAGAAAGAGCTAAATGGAAATACAGTTGTTTAAATAAATTTAAAATATCGCTCTTATCGGAATATGTCGCGTATTGTGTATCATTCCTCTCGGAAGCAACCAAAGCAGCACACCTATACAAACGTTCTTGTACGAGTTTCTGACACAGTAAATTGTATCTATCCAAATAAGAGGTACCCTTAAACTCGGGGAAACAAGGAAAATGTGGACTACTGTTCTTAACTGGACTATCTGATTTTTGAGTTTTTTCCACATAAATAATCCACCCTAAAAACGGTTCAGGTTGAATCCCAATTGCACCTTCCTTATATGCTTTCCAAAAATCAACAGCTGATCCTATACTTTCCTCTACTCTATTATTAAAATTATTACCAAAAGATGGACCTATTTGACTTTTAAGTTCAATGACGGACAAAAGTTGACCTTCTCGTTTCAAAATTATATCCCATTTTTTTGTAGGGCGAAAATACCCAGGCAAAGTAACATCGTTCGAATCTTTTAATATCTCAATTTCCGAGCAATTTAAATCATTTACCATAGTTTCGACGATTTTCACGAACCCATCCATGTGTTTCCCTGCCGTAACACCACTTCTAGCTCCTACATCGGTTTTTTCGCTTTGAGTGTTCTTTATGGAAGCAATCTTTCGAGACTTCCAAAAATAACGAACAGCTTCAGCTACAAGAGAAGAATACTTAATTGCATCAAATCCCTTCATACTATAAAACTTTCTATGCATTTATTTACAGCAACATTTATCTGATTTAAATCATTTGACAAACCAGCAACAATCAAAGAGTGTTGCATATCAAAGGATAAGTCTTTCCAACGAGGAATGCGTAGCCTACGTAAAAACTGAGCCTGAAACCTCAGCGTTCCTCCATTCATTTTTGTGCAAAAACGATTAATAATTCCCTCCGAATATTCAGACACAAGAAAGGCTCGCAGTGCATATATATCCCATTCTCCAGGTAAGATGTAGTAAAAATTGTGATGAGGATAAAGCTTACCATCATCGATAACAACAGTCATTTTTGACTTTATATCTGGAATAAGGAGCTTGCGACATCCTTGCAAATTCGGGTATATCCGATCAATC
This sequence comes from Akkermansia sp., assembly GCA_045645565.1. Lineage (GTDB taxonomy): Bacteria > Verrucomicrobiota > Verrucomicrobiia > Verrucomicrobiales > Akkermansiaceae > Akkermansia. The sequence continues at coordinate 3,977 of JAZRJB010000045.1, forward strand.
GTTTTATACCATTTTGATGGTGTTTTTTTCGCGCAATGACGGGCTCTTAAATGAGTCTCATGCTTCTCAAAATAGAGTTTTAATTGTGGATACTTATTGAGGTCTACGAGGTTACCATTATCATCATACGGATTGACCATCGCACGATTTCCCCATATAAAGTTTCCATCCTTAATATCTTTAGTCATTGCTAAAGGCAGTTTTCTTGAATCCTCTACAGGTAATTCATCTACATTCCCAACAAAAACCCTGTCTGCGCCAGTTGCAACACCTATTCCAATTTTACATCCAGCGTCTTCAATTGTTGGAAGGTTCAATTCTACGCTGCGATAAAATTGAAAATCATCTATCTTCTCCACAATCCAAGGTAAACCTTCATTGACAATATTAATTAAATTTCCCTCTGTTGCGTTTATATTATTTAACTCATTCAACGGAAGTTTTGCATGATAAGTACGACTCTGTTTTTTTATCAAGTTTCCCGTTTTACGCTCAAAAACTGTAATCACAGGATAGGTTGTAACGTCAGAGCAAAAAGCGTCACTTCCATTTACTTCAATTAATGCACATAAATTATAGCTCTGTGCAACATACGCTCTTAAGGTCTGACCATATTTATTTTTCAACCACCTGTCTGTACAAATGAAACCCAGTTTTCCTGTATCAGACAACAACGAAAGACCTCGTTCGTAAAAAGGAATATACAAATCTGCACGATTACGGAATGTATGATAGATGTCTCGATATCGTTTATATTCCCATTGGGGAATTCGCTCCACTCTGACATATGGAGGATTACCAACGACATAATCAAACTGACCGTTTAAATGGCACAACAAAAAATCTCCACATACAAACCATTCATTTGCAATGACGATTGAGTCATTTTCAGAAAAGCCGTTTTGTTCTAAAGTCCTAATAACTTCTCGTTTAAGAAGCTCAAGCCTATTTCGATTTTTCTCCACAGCGCGTAAGGCACGACTTAACAAAAAAGGGCTCGATTCATTATGCGCATGGTAAGATTGCAATAATCGTTCTATAATTAATCGAATAAAACTACCATCTCCGCAACTAGGTTCTAAAATTCTTTGTTTATAAAGAGCCTTGCTACTTTCGTAGCCAATCAGATTGAGTATACAGCTGACAACTTCTGACTTGGTAAACACCGCCCCCTCTGATTTAGAGGCGTCTTCAATTTCATTTGAATCTACAACCAAATCAGAAAATAACTCATCCTGTATATATATACCTTCCATCCGTTAACGCATTTACTTTAACATAGAAGCGCGATAATTGCAATATTTTAATCTTATCAATTGAGGTTCAATAAGCACCTCTTGTATGCCAGCACCCTAGTCCTTTTGAGTTCCTGCGAAGTGCGAAAGACCATTTTGGGGCGTGTACAAGCTTTTTATGAGTGGTATTATTTGTTTATCAAGGATTTGTGATTTTATAGTTAAGTTGTTGATATTTAAGAACGATTATCAAAAAAAATCTAATGCAACGAGTGTTAGAGTGTTACTTATTTAGCTAGGGCCGGTGGGGTTGATTCGGGCTCGCCTCACGAGCCCTCACCCCTACGGGGCAAACCGCGTTGCGGTTTGTCCAAGCGGGCTTACCGCTCGCTGCGCGAGCGCCCAAACGGGGCCGTCGCCCGCTTTCGAACCTTGTTCTCACCCCTCCGTGGGAAATAAAGCAAAGGCGCCCAGATTTTACCTGAGCGCCTTTTGCTTTATAGGGCCGGTGGGGTTCGAACCCACGACCAAAGGATTATGAGTCCTCTGCTCTCACCGCTGAGCTACAGCCCCGCACGGAGTGTACAGAAGAGTTCTGCGGGATGCAAGACAAAATGTGAGGCATTTATGTCATGAATCTTCTTTTTTTTCACATGTGATTGGTATGGAAGGATTCAGTCAGATGATTTCGTGTTAGGGGAATCGCAGGGCAGGGTGCCTTCCAGGATGCATGCGGGGCGGTGTTTTTCGTTAAGGGCGTCGCATTGTAGTTGCCGTTCTTGCAAATTCAATTCTGAAAGATCTGCTGTGTTCACGTTTTGAGCCGGAATAAGCTGGTGTTCCAGGAGCCATTTGACGTATGCCTCATCGTTACAGTGGTGGAGAATGTCGCACGTTGTGCGTGATTCAGCATGTTGCAGCAGCCTGCGGGCTTCTGTCAAATCTCTGGCTTCGTATGCAGCATGCACGGCTTGCCAGAGGTGTTCCTGAGAAAGGGAATCGCTCATGTAAGCCATGCTGCCGCATGCGTCTGGAATTGTCAATGGATATTAGATTGTCATTGATTGGCAGCGAGGTAGACGGCCGTGGCGTCTTCTTCTGTGAGTGGGTATACGCCAGGTAAGGTGGGGGTGGCGGCGCCGCCTCCGTATACATTGCACGCAGCGTGTGCCATGCCGGCAAAATCAGCGTCGGTTGGGATTCCCAGCTCCTGCATATTCATCGGGAGGCTCAGTGTCTTGTACCATGTCCGGAGCCGGGAAATGCCTTCCTGGATGATATCAGCCGTGGGTTGGTCTGGGGATACGCCCATGACGTTGGTGGCCCATCTGGCGAAAATCGAGGGGTGGTGCGACCACACTTTTTCCATGTAAGCCGGGACGATGACGGCCAGCCCGGCTCCATGCGGGACATCGTACACGGCGCTGAGTTCGTGTTCCAATGCATGGCATGCCCAGCTCTGCTCACGTCCAACACCGAGAATATCATTATGAGCAATGGTGCCGCTGAGAGCAAGCTGCCCCCAGGCGCTTACGTGTTGTAAATCGTTGTTCAGGATGAGGGCTTGTTCCATGATGGTGCGCATGGTGGCTTCTGCCAGAGCATCGCTCAGCGCTGTATCTTCAGTTTTGGAGAAGTAGCGCTCAAAGATGTGGCAGAGCATATCGCAGGCTCCGTAGGCCATCTGCTCACGGGGCAGGGTGAGGAACAGGGTGGGGTCTACAATGCTGAGAACGGGGCGCAACCGGGGATGCCTGAACCCCAGTTTTCTCCCAGTTTCCTCGTTACTGAGGACGGAGTTGGGGCTGTTTTCGCTGCCGGCAGCGGGCAAGGTCAAAACGGTTGCAACCGGGATGGGGGCATGCGCAGGAACTGAACCTTTGCGGGTATAGAGCTCCCATACGTCTTCCTCATTGGGAACACCAACGGCGATGCCTTTTGCGGAATCAATGACGCTGCCACCACCTACGGCCAGAATCAGGGAGACATTTTTTTCCCGGCATAGTCCTATGCCTTCCCGGACGAGGCTGACGCTTGGGTTGGGTTTGACTCCTCCCAGTTCGGAAAATTCAATTCCGGCGCTGAGCAGACTGTGCCGGATTCGCTCCAGTAATCCGGTGCGGATGCAGCTCTGGCCGCCGTAGTGCAGCAGAACATGGCCGGAAACATGCGGGCGCAGCAGTTCCCCGGTGTTCAGGTGTTCTCCGGGACCGAAAACGTATTGAGTGGCGTTGGTATAGTTGAAATTCAGCATGATCTGACTTTAGCATGCGAGTGAGCTGCTGTCGATGTAAAATGACGTCAAAAGGGATTGCCTTTCACCAGGAGTCGGGGTAGAATCTCCACCTACTTGTCATGAGGATGCGTATTGTACACTCTTTTTTCTGCTCTCTGATTATTGCGGGGCTAGTGGCATGTTCCCAGCAGAATCAGAATCAAGAAGCGCAAATCAGTGCAGTGGTGGAGCCGTTGCAGAATGCGGTCGGCTCGGAAACAGTGAAGCCTGAAAAACCTGCGAAACCCACTAAGCCTGCAAAACCTGCAAAACCTGCAAAACCGGCTAAAAGTGATAAACCATCTCAGCCTGCAAAACCGAAAACACCACAGACCCCTGAGCCCCCAGTAGAGGAGCCGGTAGTGCCCGCCACTCCCGAACAGCCGGTGGTGGAGAATGCCGTGCAGGAGACCACAAAGTCTGCCCCCAAGCGCCTCAAACCGTTGGGTAAACGCGTGTTCCAGGTGCCGGTCAAGGGGAAGTATGTTGCATTGACATTTGATGATGGCCCGCATGCAGAGCTGACACCCAAGGCCTTGGATATTCTGGCGCGGCATGGTGCAAAAGGCACGTTCTTTATGCTGGGGCAGAATGTGGCCCGGTATAAATCAGTCGTTCGTCGTGCCGCTGCTGAGGGGCATGAGATTGGTGTGCATACCTGGAGCCATATCAAGATGAACTCCTGCGCCAGAGCCCGGGTGGACCGTGAAGTGAGCCGCACGCAGAGCCTGATTGCTGATGTGACCGGCGTTGTGCCCCGTGTGATGCGCCCGCCGTATGGCGCTACGAATAAGACGCTGGTCAACCACATGTATTCCAGCTATGGCATGGCTTCCATTATGTGGGACGTTGATACGCTGGACTGGCGTAAACCCGGGGTAAGCAAGGTGGTTTCTACTGCTGTGGAAAAAGCCAGACCAGGTTCCATTATCCTTGTGCATGATATCCATGCAACAACACTGGCTGCTCTGGAAAAGATTGTAACCGGGTTGCAGGAACGTGGGTTCAAGCTGGTGACTGTTTCTGAGCTGATGCAGATTGCAAAACGCGAGGCTGCTGGCGAAACCGAGGTGCCTGCTCAACCGGCTGGTGCCCCGGCTGCGGACGGTTTACCCTCTGGTGCAGAGACTCTGGCAGAACCGGCTGTTGAAGTTCAGTCTGAGGAGCCTGTCGCCGCCCCATCCGACCCGGCTCCGGTTGCTCCCCAGCCTGCGGTTGAATCTGAAACGGCGCAGAACATCGAACATTCCACACAGAACTGATTATGGCTAAAAAATCAGAAAATGGCAAAGTTTATCTCATTGGCGCAGGGCCTGGAGATCCGGGGCTGATGACATTGAAGGGGCGGGATTTGATTGCTCAGGCAGACTGCCTTGTGTATGATGCCCTGGCGTCACCAGTGCTGCTGAGCTGGGCCAAAGCAGACTGCAAGAAGGTGTACGTCGGCAAACGCGCAGGTAATCACGCCATGCCGCAGGCGGATATCAATGCATTGTTGGTTGAATGCGCAGGGAAGTATTCATGCACGGTTCGCCTGAAAGGCGGAGATCCGTATGTCTTTGGACGGGGAGGTGAAGAAGCCGCTGCCCTTGACTCTGCCGGCATCAAGTTCGAAGTAGTGCCGGGCATCAGCTCTGCCATTGCCGGTCCGGCGTACGCCGGCATTCCTGTCTCACACCGTGATTGCTGCACGCAGTTCACCGTGTTTACCGGACATGAGGGTGCTCATAAAAATGAATCAACGCTGGATATCCCGGGAATTGCCGCAGCCAAGGGAACCAAGGTCATGCTGATGGGCATGAGCCGGTTGCGGGAAACCTTACAGGCCCTTATGGAGGCAGGGCAGGATGCCGATACCCCTGCTGCTGTTATTCAGTGGGCTGCTACGGGGCGGCAGAAAAGCGTGCTCTCTACCGTAGGTGGTCTGGCTGATGCCGCAGAGACCGCTGGTCTGGGGGCTCCTGCCGTTGTTGTCATCGGGGATGTGGTGAAGCTGGCACCCCGGCTGGATTGGCGTTCGCGCCTGCCGTTGTGCGGGCAGCGTATCGTTGTGACGCGCACGCGCGAGCAAGCCAGCGACCTGACTGTCCAACTCACAGAACTGGGGGCGGATGTGATGGAACTGCCCACCATCCGGATAGCTGATCCCTCAGATAAACGGGATTTTGCAGAGGCTGTGGTTGATGCTCCCCATTATGATTGGTTGATTTTCTCCAGCCCGAATGGGGTGAAACGCTTCTTCCAGGCATTTTTTGCGGTGTACGAGGACATTCGAGAAATTGGTGGCGCCCGCATTGCCGCCGTGGGCCCCGGAACTGCCGCAGAGCTTAAGAAATATGGCCTGATGGTGGATGTGATGCCGGAGAAGGCCGTGGCGGAGGAATTAATTGCAGAATTCGACCGCAAGGGAGATGAGTTTGGCGGTGTTGCAAACGTGACGATGCTCTGGGTGCATGGAGAACAGGCCCGCAGAGTTATCTATGATGAGCTGATGAAGCGCCAGGCTATTGTGGATGAATGCCTGGCATATAACACCTTGCCCGAAACAGAGGATGTGACGGGTGCTCAGGCACGCCTGCGGGAGGAAGGGGCTGATGTGATTACCTTCACCAGCAGCAGCACGGTTCGTCATTTCATGGCTATGAATCTGCCTCTGCCTGCGAATTGCCGCATTGCCAGCATTGGACCGGTGACAACAGCCACGCTGGCCGAATATGGCCTGAAACCGGACGTGGAAGCCGCAGCTCATACGATACCCAGCCTTGTGGAGGCGATTGTTTCCTTGCAGAAATGAGTATGCCTGGTGAAATCCAGATGTTCTGTCTTGGGGTGAATTACCGCAATTGTCCTGTTGCGGTGCGTGAGCAGTTTGCAGTGGGCAAATCGCATTTGCAAGAGGTGAATGAGAAGCTGGCTGCGTTACCCGGGATTGAGGAATGCGTACTGCTTTCGACCTGCAACCGCACCGAAATCTACTATTGGAGCCGTGAATCAGAGGCGCCGATGCAGGCCATCCTGGGGCTTTTCCTCGGGAACACCCCGGATGCGCTCACCCGCAGTCAACTGTTCTACCATTATTCCGGGAAAGAAGCCTTGTTTCATCTGGCTGCGGTGGCTTCTGGTCTTGATTCCATGGTGCTAGGGGAAACTGAGATTTTCGGGCAGCTGAAAGAGGCGTACCGCGTGGCGTTAGAGGCTGGCGTGACCGCAACCTATGCCAACCGGACGTTCCAGAATGTCTTCACCGTGGGGAAAAAAGTGCGTTCTTCGTCGCATATCACGAGCGGTCCGACCTCCGTGGGCGCGGCTGCCGTGCAGATGGCTCAGGAAATCCTGGGAAATCTGTCTGGCGCGAATGTGCTGGTTGTGGGTGCGGGTGAGGTAGCCCGCACAACGGCTCAGAGCCTTTGTTCACGCGGCGCTGAGAGCATTTTTGTGGCAAACCGCTCGTATGACCGCGCCGTGGAGCTGGCTGAGCAGGTGGGCGGAAGAGTCATCCGGTTTACGGAGTGGATCCCTTATCTTGAGAATATAGATATCGTCATTGTTTCCACCGCATCACCTGCTTATGTCGTATCACCGCCGGTGTTGAAGCTGGTTCAGGAAACGCGCAGACGCCCGCTTTTCCTGATTGATTTATCAGTGCCGCGCAATGTTGACCCTGCATGTGCGCTGGTGGATGATGTGCATGTCTATGATATGGATGCCATGGAGCAGGTAACTGCTGAAACCAGGCGGACCCGCAGCCGTGAGATTGCGGCATGTGAGACCATTATCCGGGAATGGATGGAGGAGTGTGCCAATTCATTGCTCCATAGACGAAAATATGAGGTGAAACGCGTCTGATGATATAAAATTCTGCTCAAAATGATGAAATTTTTTCCAAAAATTGAACGTATGGGAAAAATCATCGTCTAAATGTTAATTCTCGAACCGTTTTTCTGCAATATGGATAAGCCTGAATCGTCTTCCGTACCTGAATCTGAGGCGCAGCTGGTAGCGCTTCTGGCAACACTGCGAGTCAAACCTACGGAAGAGGCTGATTTTGAATCCCGGTTTCTTTGCGAGTTTCATGAACGCGTAGCCCGGGAGGCCGTCTGCTGCCCGGCACGCAGGCATCTGGTGGCGCATCTGCTTCAGATGATTGATAATCTGGGGCGTGGCAGGGTGGCATTTGGCGCCTCTGCACTTGGGCTTGGTGTGGTGGCTCTGTGTTTTTCCGTGTTCCCGACCGGATCGGATACGACCGCTACTGTGGCAGTAGACCGCCATGCGTCTCCGCTTCACTTCCCGGCTCTTTCCAACGATCTGGATGCGTGTACTTCCATTCGTCTTGAAAGTAGTCGTTCCACTTTTGAAGCGGGCGGCATCACGGTTATCCGCAGCCCACGAGCAACCGTGATAGAGGTACCCGGCAGCGCAATGCCCGTGCGGTACGTGGATACTTCCGCCCCCCAATCCCGCCAGCCGAAACCTGTCCAGCTGCCGGCGAGTTCGGTGCGCTATGCTTTTTAAGCAGTACAGCTCTTGCCCCTTTTTTTGATTTGAGTTCCGGGAGCAGTTGGATTCAGGCTTGCATTCCTGGCAATGCTCTGGTATAAATGTCCTGCGTATGGAAAAGGAATGCAGTAAGTGTTTACAGAAGTTTCACACAACGCATGAGGATGCGACTGTCTGCCCGTCTTGTCTGCGGAGCGAATTCACAGTAAAAGCAACCGTGCTGGATGATAATGAACGTGCTGAACTGGCTGCAGAATACAAGGAATCAATCAAGCGCCAGTCTGCCCGTGCAGAGAGCTTTAACGGGGTGTATGCCTCAGGCACGGCGTTCAGCGTGGCGGGCAAATTGCGTTTTGCCTTAGGGCTTGTGATATTCCTGGTGTGCTGTTTCCTGTTCCTGGTCAGTGACAGGGAGAATGGAATCAAGTTCCTGATAGATCTGGACATGGAGTCGCAGCGGTTGTTCTCCATGATTCTCTGCGTGGTGAGTGCTGTTCTGGTGGCATCATCCTCCGTTCGCTTTAAAGTTGCCGTGCGCCTTCTGGCTCTTGTGATTGCTGCGGTGGGTTGGTTCCTGCCGGACATGCTGGCCGCAGCCCTCCGGGCAAAGCAGGTCGCAACGGTTGCTCTTCCTGAGTCCGCGCCCGGAAAACCTGAGACCCCTGACAAGACTGGACCCTCCACTGAGCCTGTCATGACAGAAGAGGATTTGCAGGTGTTCTACACACTTCGCTCATCATCTCACCGCATTTCCCATTATGCCGTTTTCATGGATAACCAGGACAGCCGCGCCCGCGCTCTGGTCCGTGAGGCGCTGAACCGCCTGCTTGAGGCTGAATATACACGAGCCTACACGCGCGCCAACGGTGCATTGTATGTAATCGTCAATGCTCCTGGAGAACGCCGCAGCATCTCTGCCCTTCTTTCCCGATTCGGTACTGTGACCCACGCGGACATTTCCCGCGGTGTATATGAGGTTCGCTTTGATGCCGACCGTGCCAACCTGGTAAGCCAGTATTCGCCGGATGTGCTGTCATCTCCTCTCAATAGTTCGTACGTGACGGCCAATCTCAGTGAGCTGCGATGCCTGGACCCGATGCGCGTGCGCATGTCAGCCCGTTCTCTTGCCGGTTCCAACGTGCGTGTTTTGCGCCGTGAGATTCGCGATACTCTTGTGGAGGTGCTGCAAGACCCCTGGACAACGGAACCGGACACTTATTCCGCGTTAATTGATGCGCTTGTGACCTATTGCGGTACGCGCGATGCGGCAGCGACACAACTGTGTCTGAAGTATTTTGAAGCACGGCGTGCGCTTCATCGGGATGCATCACCGGAAGTGACTATGTACCTCATCCGTGAAGTTCCGGATGCCATGGTGAACCCGATTCTTGATTTGTGGTGCGAAAACCCCATTGCCTGGACAGATATGCTCAACCAGCTCGGGTACCGCGTACAGGCTCCGCTTGTAGAGCGCTTGACCACCGCTACCAATATCCGCGTTATCAGCACGATTCTCAAATATTTTGAAGAACGGGGTACGCCTGAAGCCTTGCCGGCAGTTGAGCCATTCCTTGAGCATTCAGATTCCATTATCCGCCATTCGGCTCGTACGGCACAAAGTGCGTTGCTGTCCCGCCAGAAATAATCTTCATACCTTTTCCAGACTGATATGACAGCTCGCTTGATTAAACTTCTTACGGGGTCGTTCCTGTTTTTTTGTTTAGGTGTTGCCTTATTTCCGGTAATGTTCCCCACCAAGGTGGAGAAGAAGGTGGCTCATGTCGAAAAAGCTCCAACAATCATCAAACGCCCTGTGGTTGATGACTGGAGCAACGATGAGGTTGTGGAGGATGACGATGCCTGGACTGAGGAACCAGAGGTAGTTGTTCCTGACCGGCGCGTCGTCCGCCAGGAAGATGAGAATTTCGATGAGGAAGATGTACCGCTGGATCCCAAGCAGAATGTGGTACCGGATTCCCGCGTGCATGCTGAATTTGTATCAGCCTTGGGCGAAATGCGGCGTTTTTCTGATAAGCTTGAGAAGCAGGAGCCTGACAACTACATAAATAAGGAATTCACAGCTGCCCAGTGGGCTGACCCTGAAAATGTGTATTTCACCCTTGCAGACCGCGTTCTTTCAAAATTAGGCAAGCTGGATGAGGCTACGGTTCTCCGCTTCCTGCAGGACCCGGCTAATCGTCTGGACTTGGCCCGCATCACGCTGATTCGTAAAGCAGGTTCCCAGGCAATTCGCACCGTTACGACCCGCCCGACGGGTAAGGAGATGCTGGCAAATCTTACCAGCGACTTGAACTGGATGACAAACCTGCTGCATTCTGGCCCCACCACGAACATGGAGCAGGCCTTGTGCTTCCTGGAGACGATATACAGTCAGGTTGGTGAAAAGGAACTGGCTGTGCCGGTGACTCGTCGAATCGCCACTACCACCGCGCTTGAATTTGCACGCGAGGGGTGGAAGGAGAATGAGATGTACGGCCGCTTCAAATATTACAACGACAGTTGGAAGGAAGGTAAGCTCAATTCCGTTTTTGACAACCTGCAATACTGGGAAACCCGTTTTGTGACAGGTTGCGTACAGCCGTCGGATGGAGCAGGAAGCTGGGGTGGTCCCCGTAACCTTCGCTGGCATCGTGACAATGTGCGTTTGCCCATGGAGCAATACCTCGGGGCTGAGGGGCAGCTGGCATACCGCCTCCGCAATGTGGCTGGTGACTCAGTGTTCTCCTCTGCATACCTGGCGCCCATCTGGAAGCATGTGAACTTCACAACAGGCTGGGCATACCGTGAAATCGGCGGTGTTTGCGGCGCTCTTTCTCACTATGCCACGTATAGTGCGCTGGCTGCTGGGCTGCCTGCGGCAACCATGGGTGAGCCCGGTCACTGCGCTTATGCCATGCGCATTGGTGATGTGTGGCACAGAGGTAATTCCATTTACTGGCAGCACAGCTTGCACAAGACATTCTGGGGTGAGCGTGAATGGGGATTCCTGATTCTGACCCAGAAGTTATACAGTGAGCGGTTCAAGACACTGGCTGCAGATTATCTGGTCTCCATGGCTGATTTCCTGACGGCCCGCCGCAAGATGAAGGCCGCTTTCAATTGCTACGAGGTGGCAGTGAAGTACCAGCCTAATAACTGGCCGGCGCTGAAACGCTATTCTGCCTACCTTAAATTGAAGGCGCCGACAGACCGTGAAAAATGGATGACGCTGCATGATGCTGTGATGGATGGCATGGGCAAGGAACATTACCACGCCGCCGCCACGATGCAGGCTCGATATGTTTATCCGATGCTGGCTCCGCTTATTAAGGACCGCAACAAGCTGAATAAGCTTTATTCCGGATTGTTCAGCCACTTCAAGGACTGGGGCGCAAACCGCTGGGATATCACGCCGGTTCTGAATGCTCAGATTGAGACCTGCAAGACGAATGATGACCGCAAGGCTTATCTGAAGGAGGTGCTTCGCGTACTCATGAAACGCCCGGATTATGCTGGTGCTGTTCTGACATGGGGGCTTGGTTACATTGCCGGTCTGCCGGAGGGCGATGGCTCTGTTCAGGATGAGTTCACCAATATGCTTGTGCAGGCCATGAGCCGCACGGGTGCGTCCAGAAAGCAGGCGGATGAAACCTGGGCAACGCTGGGTGAAGCTATTCACGCTGCTGCCAAGAATAAGGACCGCCGCACCTTCCAGGCGATTGGTCGACTTGCCCAGCGCAAGTGCAAACACAAGTTCAACAAGAAGGGCCCGCGTTTCAAGGGTTTCTCTGGCCGGGTCGTTTCAACGACCGGGTGGATTGACACGGCAACGACGATTGGCGATATGTCAAACTGCTGCCTGCACTGGGGTGTGTTGCAGCGCACGGGTGGTACCATGCCCGGCAAGTTCGAAGGTAAGGCCGGTCTGACGGTCGGGCTGGAGAAGAAGTGCGACTTCACCGGTGTGGTCTGCGTGGCTGCCGAGACCCTGCAGAAGAAGGACAGACCGTTCTATCTGGAAGTATCAGATGATGGTCAGAACTGGTATCGCGTCCGCCCGAATGGCGTTATCACAGATAATCAGATCCGCTTTGATTTGAAGAACAGTGAGGCATCTGGTAAATACGTGCGCATGCTGCGTGAAGGTGATAAGTATGAGCCTGGTATTGCCGGGTTCTATGTGTACGGCAAGCCTCAGAAGGATAGATAAAAAACGATACGGCTATGATTAAGACATTTTTGAAATTGGTCGGAATTGCGATGCTGCTGTCTGTGCCAGCTCAAGCAGCAGTGGCTCGTACATATCCTGATGCTCTGGCTAAGGCTGGTAAGAATCCCATTGTGATTTTCATCTATGGTGCAAACTATGATAAGGTGAGCGAACGTACATACGAAGCGTTCATCAAGAAGAACAAGATTGCCCCCTATGTGCGCCAGACCACCTTCCTGGAGATGCCCTTGTACCAGCAACCGAATGACAGGGAAAGGAAGGATATGGAAAAACGCCTGGGTGGCAAGCGCCTGCCTGGTGGTATCTGGAGTTATCCCTGCCTGGCTGTGGTAGACTCTCAGGGCAATCTGCGCGGTGTGGTGCAGAGCCCGGATGAAATGAAAGACCCGGAGAGCGCACTGGCTGCGTTGAAAATCCATGTGGATAATTTCTACAAGCAGGAGCGGATTCTCGAACGTGCGCGCAAGGCTAAGGGCGACCGCAAATCTGACCTGCTGCTTGAAGCCGCTGATATTGATTTGAATATGCCGCCGGATGCCATTGGCAAAGCTGGCGGAGAGGCTGAAGCTGCTATGGGAAAACGCCTTGGCTTTGATCCGTTGAGCCTTGTGGAAGAACTGCAGACTATGGATTATGACCAGGCCAATGCGCATGTTCGCAAGCTGATGGCACAGGGCGGGTATTCCAAGTTACAGCGCCAGATGATGATGGCTGCGTATGCTGGGCATCTGCGCCGCGGCGAGGAGGGGCGCACTCCGGCATCCAAGGAGTTACTCAGGGCTCTCTATACTGAGATGCGCAACATTGACCCCAAATCCACATACGGCGCGTATGCTGAAGGGGCTCTTGTCATCTGGGTGGAAGGCGGAACCTTGACGGACCAGCCTATCCCCACTGAAATTAACCGGGTAGGTGGCAATGATGCGGGGAATGCAGGCTCTGGCTCTTCCTCTGGTTCCGGCTCCGGCTCTGGGTCTGGCTCTGGTTCCTCCGGGCAGACGGCCATGGGTGCGTCGTCCATCTCTGATGATGACGTGGGTTCCGTTGATTCGGACACGGATGATGATGATGGCGATGATTTCTAATTGCCTGTGAGCGTGGCAACATACTGTAATGATACTTGATTTTCATGACCGGTTGGTGGATTCTCCATCCGGTCATTTTTTTTGTAATATGACGGAAGTTCTGGTGTGTATATTGAGTGTGGCTCCGCTGGTTACCGGGGTGAGAATGACCGCATCCGGACCAGTAGCGGGGGCAGTATCCGGTACCCGGCTTCTTTTTATGAGTTTTTTACGGAGACGGGCCTATAATGACTCCAACTGAGCATTTGCCGCTTGCTATAATTCAGAGTTTCTGATAAAGTTTTCATTAGCACAGGCATGGAAGACCTTGACGAATACCAGAACAAGCGAAAAGCTGCTGCTGACCGCCGCCGCCGCTGGCGGGCGGCTAAGGAGAATGTCGTTATTAACCGGGCTCCCGTCAGTTGGTGGAAGCGTTTTCTGCTGCGTTTTTGTATCGTGGCAGGCGTGACAGTCTTGTCCTTTTCCGCCCTTGGGTATTTTCTGTTCACATCGATAACGACCAAGTATCAGAAATGGGCGGAGGAGTTTAATCTTGCGGATATTAACAATCTGGACCATCCCAGTATCATCTATGACCGCCATGGTGAGGAAATAGGGCGTATCTATGACGAAAACCGCAGTTATGTTCCCCTGAGTAAGGTTTCCAAAGCCATGATAGACGCCCTGATTGCCCAGGAGGATAAGAACTTCAGGACGCATAAGGGGTTCGACCCGTACGGCATTATCCGCGCGGCCAAGGAAGCAGCGCTGGCTGGTGGTAATGCCAATCAGGGTGCATCCACCATTACGCAGCAGCTGGCGCGTAATGCCTATGACCTGGAGCAGCGCACGATGGCTCGTGGCGGCAGCCGTTATGAACGCAAGGTGGTGGAAATCTTCCTTGCCATGCGCATTGAGAAAACGTACGACAAAAACTCAATTCTGGAATTTTACATAAACCGCGTTTACTTCGGTCGTGGCTTTTATGGTATCCGGGCGGCTTCTCTGGGGTACTTTGGCAAAGAACCGGCAGATTTGACCGTTACGGAGGCCGCCAGTATTGCGGCACTCATCAAGAATCCGGAAAATTACAACCCGATTAAGAACAAGGAACTCAATTTCCGCTGGCGCAACGACGTAATTGACCGTATGGAACGCGCAGGTCTTCTCACGAAGGGAGAGGCGGCCCGCCAGAAGGAGCTTCCCCTGGTTCTGAATCCCAGGCCGCTTAAGCGCAATACATCGTTCCTGCATGCCCTTGTGCAGAAACAGGCCATCGGCGCATTCCATAATCCAGAACGAGGTGCAGAAGTGCTGCGGAGCAGGGGAGTGAAGATATACACGACAATTGACAAGAAGATACAGGATGCGGCAGAGGCTGCACTGCGCGCTCAATTGGAAAAAATTGAAGCCAATCCGGACTACTCCCATGTGCGATTCAACGAAACGGGGGACCCACGTTGCGCCCAGCACCGGTATGTAGACGGTGCCGTTCTCGTTGTGGAAAATACCACGGGCGCTATTCTGGCGTATGTGGGTGGTCGCAGTTTTGACCGGGATAACTTTGATATCATTGAAAGCGGGCGCCGCTCCGTGGGAACAGCCATGCTGCCGTTCCTCTACATGTGCGCGCTGGAAAATGGATACAGCCCGTGTTCCCGCCTTATTGACGATGCGCTGGATAACCGACTCGTTGGTATCGGCGGTACGGAAGGTATTCTCGGTGAATGGGGCATGGAGAAGCACGAAGGCAGGTACCAGGGGAGTGTTACCTTGCGTGAGAGCCTGAGTGAGTCCAAGATTGCCGCATCTGCGCGCCTGGGCATAGCCCTGGGTTCCCACCCGGCGAAAGGAGCTCGTTGTTTCCAGGATACGCTCAGGGCGGTAGGTATTACGCCCCCGCTTCGCAACCCGAGCAGCACCGAGCTGAAACCTCAGTATTATCCGCGTGTGTATCTGGGTACTGAACCTGTGTCCCTCAAGGAATTGACATGGGCATATACCGTGTTCCCCAATGCCGGTAAGCGAACTCAGCAGCTCTTTGTTGTTACCCGCATAGCGGATAGCAACGGAAATACCATTTCTGAAAATCCCTGCGCTGTTTCCAATCCCATGAAGCAATGCGTGACTCCGTGTACTGCGTTCCGTCTGCATAGCATTATGCGGGATTCGATATCTGCTGATGCTGCACAGCGGCTCCGCCTGCCTGAATCATTTGGGGGCGCGGTGAAGAGTGGTACTAATTACGATTTTTCGGATAATGCCATTTTCGGATACAACAGCAGCCTGACCTGCGGTGTCTGGATGGGCTATTTGAATGACCACCAGGCGATTTACCCGGAGGCATTCGGCTCTGATACCTGCGGACCGGTGCTGAGCGCAGTGCTGGAATCTGCCAAGGGGCAGTATGAGGATAAGGATATCCCCATGCCCGCAGATACGGAAGAAGTGGAGATTTGCCGGACCTCCGGGCAGATTGCGACCAATTTCTGCTTCGAATCAAAAATGGAGGACGGAAATCCTGGGTATGAGCGTTCCACATACCGGGAGTACATACCCAAGGGGGATGTTGCAATTGCCCAGTGTACGGTGCATGGGGATGGTTCTCCCTCTCTCACGGATTTCATGGAAGCGCATCCGGGAACGATGAATTCCTCCCGCATTCTGCCGATTGTACCCGTGTTGCCCCTCAGTTCTGCCCTTATTGGTAAGGACCCGTATGATTGCGATCTGGTCCTGAACCCGCGCTATAAGGATGCCAGCGAATTGTCGGATCCGGCATCCATGGCAGAAGAGGTAATAGGGCCGGCGGATGATGAACCGGAGGAGGTGGATTCTCCCGCAGTAGAAACGGATTTGCAGATGCAGGCACCGCGCCCCCTTCGTCATTTGCCCCTCGTACCTTTACAAGTATAATCGCATTATGGATTCCTTTACTCAGACCCTGGCTGCAACCCAGGAAAAGGCTTTTGAAATCAATATGGATAAAGGTGTCTATGGCACCTTTGCCGAAATCGGCGCCGGTCAGGAAACGGCTAATTGGTTTTTCCGTTCTTCCGGTGCCGCCGGTACGGTCGCCAAGACAATTTCCGCTTATGATATGACTGTCAGCGATACGCTGTATGGTCAGGCTCGTCGCTATGTTTCAGAGGAGCGACTCAAGCAAATGATGGATTATGAGTATACCCAGCTCATCCATAGATTAGGCGAAAAACGCGGTAAGGATACATGCTTCTTCTCGTTCTGCAACACGGTGAAATGCAAGGGGTACCGCGATAACGGCCCATGGTCTGCATGGATTGGAGTCCGGTTTCAGCTCAAGCCGGAGTTGCCCCCGAGCGATTTTGTGATGCATGTGCGCCTTCTGGTGCCGGACCATGATTTGCAGATGCGAATTCTGGGGATTCTGGGGGTAAACCTTCTGTATTCTCTGTTCTATAAGCTGGACCGGATGGAACACTTTGTGCAGAGTGTTGGAGATAACGTGGACCGCGCGTTTTACGAAATTGATTTTATGCGTTTTTCCGGGCATGGCTTTGGCATGTTTGATAACCGCATTCTGGCGCTTGAACTTGTGCGTAGCGGGTTGTCGGAGGCGGCTCTTCTCTGCCCAGATGGAACGGTGGCACAGCCGGCAGATTTTCTGTATAAGCGCCCGATTGTGCTGATGCGCGGTAGTTTCCGCCCCCTGTGCAGTATCCATCTGGAGATGATGGATAGCGTACGCAGCCGCTTCATTGAGTCATTGCCGGAGGAGCAGCGGGAGCGCGTGGTGGATATTTGTGAGATATCGTTATCTAACCTGTTGCGCGGTAAGCAGGTCGATTTGCTGGAATTCCTGGACCGCATCGAGGCGCTTGCGGCAGAAGGTAAGACCGTGATGGTGACAAATATATCCCACTTCCACCGTATTTCCACGCTGCTCAGTCAGTACACGAAGGAGCCCGTGGCAATTGCTCTTTCCATAGGCTTGCTGAATGAAGTGTTCAAGGATAAGTGGGCAGATACTCCAGGGGGTATTCTTGCCACCATGGGACACATTTTTGTAAACAAGACGAAATTTTATGTGACACCGTGGATTAACCGCACAACGGGAGAGTTTGTCACAGCTGGTACGTACCGCGCGCCGGAGAAGTATCATTACCTCTACCGCCACCTGCGTGAGAATGACTGCATCATTGAAGTCCCGTATTTCAACCAGAAGCTGTTGTTCCAGACTCCGCGAGATATTATTCAGATGATTAAGACAGGGGATGATAAGTGGCAGGAATACGTGCCGGCATCTGCCTACCGTATGATTGATCATATCAAAGGCGAGGAAAAGTGATGAATTACAGGGCTGATTTTCCCATTCTTTCCACCAGAATCGGTAAACGGGAACTGGTGTATCTTGATAGTGCCGCAACGACGCAGAAACCCAGTTGCGTGCTTGAGGCTGAGAAACGCTACTATGAACAGGTGAATGCCAATATTCACCGTGGTGCGCATTATCTCAGTCGGCTGGCTACTGAGGAACATGAAAATGCCCGCCAGACGGTGGCTGATTTCCTGCATGCCTCGTCATCTCGTGAAATCATTTTTACGAGTGGATGCACTGCCGGCATTAACCTGGTTTCGCAGACGCTGGCGCTTTCCGGGCTTATCAGGGAAGGGGATGAGATTGTGGTGACAACGGATGCCCACCATTCGAATATTGTACCCTGGCAGATGCTTTGCGAACGGGTGGGCGCCAGGCTTTGCCCGGTTCCCCTTACTGAGGCGCTTCAGTTTGATATGGATGCATATCACCGCATCCTTTCTCCCCGTACGCGTCTGGTGGCTATTCCTTACATTTCAAATGCGCTGGGGGCTATCAATCCTGTGCGGCAGATTGTGGCAGATGCCCGCCGCAACCGACCGGATACACTGGTGCTGGTGGATGGGGCGCAGAGTACGGCTCATCTTCCGGTGGATGTGCTGGAGCTGGATTGTGATTTCTACGTCTTTTCCGGGCATAAGGTATACGCTCCTACGGGTACCGGTGCGCTGTGGGGGCGCGAGTCTGTTCTGGAAATGCTACCACCCTGGCTTGGCGGCGGTGAGATGATCAGTGAGGTGAGTTTTGAGAAAACTACTTACAATGTATTGCCGTTCAAATATGAAGCCGGAACCCCGAATATCTGCGGTAATATCGTGCTGGCTGAGGCGTTGCGCTATGTGAAGCAGATAGGGTTGGAGGCTATTGATGCTCACGAAATGGAGCTGACCCGGCGTATGTACGACGGCTTGCATTCCCTCGGGGTGAACATTCTGGGAAGCCGGGAGAACAGAGGTTCTCTCATCTCCATAACGGTGCCGGGCGTGCATCATTATGACCTTGGAACGCTGCTGGACCAGATGGGGATTGCTGTACGCACGGGGCACCATTGCTGCCAGCCTTTTATGCAATCCCTCGGCATTACGGGAACCACGCGTTACTCCTTTGCTTTGTACAACACGGAGCAGGATGTCGAGACGGCCCTGGCTGCAAGTGCAAGAGCGTTGGATATGCTGCGTTAGTGGAGTAGCGTGGCGTTTTCTATTTTCTGGATGGGAAGTGCCAGGGGCATGTCTCCCAGCCAGTCTAGTGTGGTGGTCGTGATGAGAACCTGTGCTTCATTTGGCAGGCTTGCCAGCAGCGCGCGTCTGCGCATGGTGTCCAGTTCTCCGAATATGTCGTCTATGAGCAGAATCGGAGCCTTGCCGGTTTCTTCTTGCAATAAGGAACCCTGAGCCATTTGAAGCGCAATGGCGAGGGTTCTCTGCTGACCTTCTGACGCAAATTCACAAGCTTCCATTCCGCTGATGAATAAGGAGAAATCGTCTCGGTGAGGTCCTACAGTGGTGAAGCCGGCCCGTTCATCCGCATCCAGGCAGTTTTCCAGTTCCTCTGCCAGTGGTCGCCTAGCGGAAGGGGTGTACTGCAGTTGGACCACCTCTGCTCCGCCTGAGATATTGTGGTGGTGGTGGGCAACGTGAGGGTAGAGCCTGTTCAGCAGCTGGAAGCGCAGCTGCATGATGATTTCACCGTGCCTGGCCAGCACCTCGGCGTAGCTCCGCAGCGCTGCCGTGCTGCGTTTCGGGTGGCGAAGCAGCGCATTCCGGCTCTTGAGCGCCTTGCGGTATGCCTGAAGCGCCTGCCTGTATGTAGGATGCCATTGGCAGCCCAGGAAATCAAGATAGCGGCGGCGTTCTTCAGCGGGACCATGAACCAGGTTCATGTCGCTGTTGGAAAGCCATGTCACGGGGTAGGTGTCTGCCAGGTAGTCGTTGAAGTCTTTGCGCTCAGCTCCGTTGACCTGTAGGTGCAATTTGCGGTTGCTCCAGGTGAGTTTGCGTGTTCCTTCCTCTGTTTCCAGAGAGATTCCGAACCGGGGTTCTCCCTGGCGGACCAGTTTGTCGAACCTGGTGGCGCGGGGGCTGTGCAGCGTGAGCGCAAAACAAAGCGCCTCCATCAGGCTGGTCTTGCCCTGAGCATTGGCTCCCAGCAGAACGGCACCCTCTGCCGGAATGCTCCAGCGGAGGGTGCTGTAACAGCGGAAATTGCTCAATCTCAGGGTTGTGAGCATGATGAGGTGGGGATATCAGACCTCAAGAGGCAGGGCGCGGATGGCATCCATAATCTTGTTGCCGATGGCACGCTGCGCCTCACGTCCCTTGGCCCGCAGTTCTTCAGGGGTGAACTTGATGGGGTCACCTACGGAAAGCGTGATGGGGCAGAACTTCAGCTTGCTGCTGTGAATCGGCAGGCAATCGTATGCCCCTTCAATGCGAACAGGCTGCACAGGAACAGAGGCAAGTTTGCTCAGGATAAGACCAATGCCGGGCATGGCGTCGTGAATCTGGCCATCGGGGCAGCGGGAACCTTCCGGGAAAATGACGATGCGCCCCCCGTTCTTAACCGTGCGCAGCACCTGAATGATGCTGGCGGGATCGGGTCTGGTCTGGTCAACCGCGATGGTGTTGCAGTACGGCAGCACCTGCTTGAGACCGGGGGCGTCAAACAGTGTCTTGCGCGCAAGAAAGTATACTTCATTGCGGTACAGGGAACCAATCAAGGGCGGATCCAGGAAGCTCTGGTGGTTGGCAACAATGATGCAGGGACCGTCTTCAATCAGTTTTTCCTGACCGATGACCTTGTAGTTGAAAAATGATTTGAAGAAGCAACTTGCGGTGCCTCGTACCATCAGGTATAGTATGGAACGGTTCATATTAAGCGTTGAGAGGGAAGTAAACGTTGATTTAGTTCAGTTTGGTGCGGATATCCGCAGCAATGAAGGCAACGACCTGGTCAATGGTCATTTCTGAGGTGTCCACCAGCATGGCATCATCCGCCTGCTTGAGCGGGGCACATGCTCTCTGGGAATCCTTGCGGTCGCGCTCGGCAATGGAATCGGTGATGCCCTCAGCGGCGCGGCGGGCGGCGCGAACTTCCTCAGATGCCGTTACGAAGTATTTGAACTTGGTGTCAGGGAAAACAACCGTGCCAATATCGCGGCCTTCCATGACAACCGGTTCCTTGGTGTTGTATTCGCGCTGCTTTTCTACCAGCAGTGCGCGAACTGCCGGAATGGAGGCAATGGCTGACACGTTGTCGTTGGTGCTTTTCTCTGTCAGTTCAGTCGTCAGGACCCGACCGTCGTAGATGACGGTGGAGTTGGCACCGTCTTTACCAAAACTCAGAGGAATCCCGGGGAGCAGGGCTTCTACTGCGGCAGTGTCTGCCGGGTTTACTCCCTGCTGCAGGGTGTACCAGGTTACGGCTCGGTACATGGCTCCTGTGTTGATGAAGGTATAGCCAAGCTCTTTTGCAATGAGTTTGGCAACGGTGGATTTACCGGAAGCTGCAGGACCGTCGATAGCGATGGCTGGGGGATTCATACTGCGCTTGATTGTAGCTGTTTTTTGTCGGGTTGTCGAGCAAAAACGCGCGTACTGCCATGAAGTCGGGCTGAATTGAATTTAATACCGGGTAACGCTTTTGTGCAGAGCGTGTGATAGCTTGTCTGGCAGGAGTGGTATGTAATGGAGCTGTGGATGGTGGCTCAGGTTTCTGAGTTTTGTGCTGAGGTTGAAATTCAGGCGGGATATGAGACGGTCGTTCCAGAAATCTGCGTGCAGTTCGATGTGTGCCGGGTTAAGGGTGCAGGTTAGTATGTGCAGCAGGCGCGCCAGCATTTCTTCTACCAGGGTGTGGTCTGCGTAGTCCATGTTTTCCCAATCTGCGGGCAGGGGCAGATGCTGAAGCAGGGGGCAGGTGGTGATATGGTCGTTGAGAAGCCGGGCGCCCTGTGGCGGTTTCCCTTGTCGCAAAACCAGGGCGAGTGTGTCAGGGTGTTTTCTTGTTATCAGGGATTCTGCGATTGAATACTCCTGTACGGGGCAACCGAGGCGCTTTTTCAGGTGGTGCTGAATCTTGCTTCCCAGCTCGGGGGGAACGCATATCCGGTGCAGCTTGTGCTGCCTCGCTGCTGCATCGAGCCATTCATCAAGGCTTTCAGTGTGAACTTGTGCAAATCTCGCTTCTGTCTGTTCAATCCGGGTCCCTTCCAGATTCAGCAGCTCCAGTTGCAGCCGGGTGCAGTGCGTTTCCTGCGTCGCTGTAATGAGCGCCACTACGGCGTGCCGGGGGGCGAAATGGTATTCTCTCACCGGGCGCCCGCCGCCGGAGGGAATGCTGCGCCCGGCTGTAAGAACGCCTTCCTTTTCCAGAATGCTTACCCAGTTGTTGGTGCTGACAAGACTTATACCCAGAGCTCTTGAAATCTCGGGGCGTGTTGCAGTGTGTTTCTGCTGCAGATACTTGGCTATTCTGGCCTTGGTGTTCATTACTTTATAAACCCGCTTAACAAAGTATAGAATAAATTGTTGAAATAGCAAGCATTATTTTATAGTGAAGAGATTAGGTGATGGGGCTGCGCAGGGGGGAGGGGAAGGAGAGCGGACAAATACTCGACAGATGATAAAAAATCTGATAGGATGTCCGTAACCACACAGAGAACAAATATGAAATATATCTTTGTAACCGGCGGTGTCGTATCCTCCCTGGGTAAAGGGCTTGCCGCAGCCTCCATCGGAACGCTGCTTGAGCATTGCGGTCTGGAAGTGACCATGCAGAAGTTTGACCCGTATCTGAACATTGACCCGGGCACGATGAGCCCCTACCAGCACGGTGAAGTGTACGTGCTGAACGACGGCGCAGAAACAGACCTTGACCTTGGTCACTATGAGCGCTTTGTCCATTGTGAACTTTCCCGTCTGAACAACCTGACGAGCGGTAAGGTATTTGAGCGCGTGCTGGAAAAAGAGCGCCGCGGTGATTACCTGGGCAAGACGGTGCAGTACATTCCTCACGTGACAGACGAAATCAAGCAGCGCCTGTATGATTTGACGGAGAAGAACAAGCAGTGCGACGTGATTATCACGGAAATCGGTGGTACCGTAGGTGACATTGAGGGCTTCCTCTTCCTGGAGTCACTGCGCCAGTTCAGCCAGGAGGTTGGACGCAACAACTGCTGTTTCATTCATGTGACCCTGCTGCCCTACATCAAGGCAGCCGGTGAGACCAAGACAAAACCCACGCAACAGAGTGTGGCCAAGCTGCGTGAAATTGGTATCCAGCCGGACATGATTGTGTGCCGTACTGAGATGGATAACCTGACCGATGAGGAGAAGCGCAAGATTGCTATGTTCTGCAATGTGCCGGCTTCCAACGTGGTGGCTTTCTGTGACGTGAAGCACAGCATATACGAATGCCCCATTGACCTGGGTCGTGATAAGGTAGACCGCATCGTGACAGAAGTTCTTGGAATTACCGTACCCAAGCCCAAGATGGATGACTGGCAGAAGTTCGTGGGACGCGTGATTCACCCCTCCCACAGTGTGCGTATCGCCGTAGTGGGCAAGTACATTTCCCTGCAGGATGCCTACAAGTCCATTTACGAAAGCTTCACGCACGCCGGTGCAGCCAACGATTGCCGCGTGGAAGTCGTGCGCGTGGATGCAGAAGCCCTCAGCAACGGCAGCTGTGAAGAGCTAATCGGTAAAGTGGACGGCATTCTGGTACCTGGTGGCTTTGGTGACCGTGGTGTTGAAGGCAAGATCAAGGCCGTTCAGTATGCCCGCGAAAACAACATCCCCTTCCTGGGTATCTGCCTTGGCATGCAGGTAGCCGTTATCGAATTCGCCCGCAACGTGCTGGGCTATGCCGATGCTAACTCCACTGAGTTCAACAAGGACAGCAAGGCTCCGGTGGTTTGCCTGCAGGAAGAGCAGAAGCACATTGAAAACATGGGTGCTACGATGCGCCTGGGTGCTTATCCCGCTCATATCAAGCCCGGCACGCTTTGCAGCAAGCTTTACAGCGATAAGGACGTCATTTCCGAACGTCACCGTCACCGCTATGAGTTCAATGCTGATTTCCGGGCTGAGGTAGAGCAGGGCGGCATGGTCATTTCCGCAGTGAATGATGAACATGGCCTGGTGGAAGTGGTGGAACTTCCCTCCCATCCGTTCTTCATTGCATGCCAGTATCATCCGGAATTCCAGAGCCGTCCGAACAGCCCGCATCCGTTGTTCTCCGGTCTGGTGGCCGCTGCGCTGGAAGCTCAGCAGGGTTGATGCAGATAAACTTATTTCCCGGCGGCGGTGCTTGAACAGCCCGCCGCCGCTTTTTCTCATGATATGATTGATATACTGGTAGTCCTTGCGTATTTCTGTGCCATTTTCGGTATTGGCCTTTACGTCGGCAGAAAACAGGAGAGCCTGGAAAGCTACGCTCTCGGAAACCGGAATCTGCCATGGTGGGCCATTCTTGCCTCCATTCTTGCCGCTGAAATTAGCGCTGCTACATTCCTCGGCGCGCCCGGTGAAGGTTTTGCATTGCGCAATTTCACTTATGCGCAGCTGGCCATTGGTACCATTCTTGGTCGCATTATTGTCGGGCGTTTGTTCCTGAAGCCCTACTACCAGTATAATGTTGTTTCCATTTACGAGTATCTGGAGAAGCGGTTTGGTCTTACAACGCGCCGCTGGGCCAGCATTACTTTCCTCATCAGCCGAGTGCTGGCAAGTGGCACCCGCCTGTTTTTTGCCGGTATCCTGCTGGTGATTGCGTATATGATGATCACCGGGCGGGACAGTGCAGGGCAGGTGGAAACCGTGGTTATTTACATTGCCGCGCTGACCTTCATTACCATTGCCACGGCAGTGTATACGACACTGGGCGGGCTTAAGGCTGTTGTGTGGACGGATGTGTTGCAGGCGTCAATTCTGGCCATTTCACTGGTGACGACAATTGGCGTGTTGCTGTTCAGCATCAAGGCAGATGGCAGCTGGAGCGCTGCATGGGATGCCATTTGTTTCCATCTCGGGAACAAGGATTACAACCCCTGTGATATCAAGAATCTGAAACCCTGGGCATGTTTAGATTCCGGAATCACCGGTGAGGGGCTGCTGCAGGATATCAGGAATATACTGGGCAGTGAGTACACCCTGTGGAGTGCGGTGCTGGGTTCCACGTTCATCACCATGGCAACGCACGGTACTGACCAGGACATGGTGCAGCGTATGCTCGCTGCTCCTGATAGCAAAAAAGGTGCGCGCGCCGTCATTTTGTCCGGGTTGATGGATATGCCCATTGTGCTGGTATTCATTTCCTGCGGTATGCTTCTCTTTGTTTATTTTGCGCAGAATGGTATAACCCCGCCGGAAAAACAGATTGAGATTTTCCCGTGGTTCATCATTCATTGCCTGCCCTCAGGGGTGCGCGGGTTGCTGGTTGCGGCCCTTCTTGCTACGGCGATGGGGTCTCTTTCCACGGCTCTTAACGCGTTAGCCACCACTGCTACCCGTGACTGGTATGTGGATGTGTTCCGCCCTCGGGCTTCTCAGGAGGAGCAGCTTTCAGCTGTGCGCTGGCTTACGGTATTCTTTGCCGTGCTGCTCATTGTTGTGGGCGCTGGTACTGCGTGGCTGACCGTCATGGACCCCACCGTGCGTATCCTTCCCATTGCACTGGGTATTTTCGGGTACACGTATGGCTCGCTGCTCGGTGTGTTCCTGCTGGGTATGCTCACCCGGAGCCGTGGCAATGACCTGGGTAATGTCATTGCCATGCTGGCTGGGTTTGCGGTGGTGATTCTGCTCGAAATCGGTGGTCGCCAGGGCTGGCTGCCTACTATTGCATTCCCCTGGCGCGTGACGGTGGGCACCCTTGCAACTTTTGCAGTCGGATGCCTGTTCCGCACGGTGGACTCATGCGAAAATCGTAAATAACTCTTGTCTTTTTCAAGAGTTTGTGTATACTGCGCTCATGCCGATGGATGACAATACAAGCTATGAGATTCAGCGCGATGCTCTTACAGCTGCCATTGTTGAGCTCAACAGCATGAGCCCGTGCGATGGTGTTATCATGACCCGCTCTGGTGAGGTCAAAGTCGGCTATGAGCATGATGCAGATTTCCTCTGCATGCTCATTCCCGCCGGCGTGCTGGCCCGCCAGCTTACTGCCGATGGTCTTTCTTCTTATACTGGCAAGGAACTCAAAAAGTGGGCTGATGGCTACGATATTGAACCCTTGCAGAATAAGGTGAATGCTGCTGCCCGCTAACCCAGTTACACACACGAATTGATATGAAGATGAAATACCTGTTGCTTCTTGCCGCTTTGTCATTCACGTTTGCTGCCCCCATGGCGGAGGCTGCTCCCCGCAAGGGTAAGAAGGCCAAGACTCAGAAAAAGATAGTGAAAGCTGAAGACGAGGTCATGACTGCTGAGGAATACGAGGCAGAGCAGGCTCGCCTTGCTGAGGAGGCTGCAAATGCTCCTGATACCCGCTCCGGTGCTGAACGCCGTGAGGAAAACAAGATGCTGATGGAGGACACCAAGTTCTATATTTCCAATCAGAAGAAGACGCTTGCCATTCTCAAGAAGGTGCGCAATGAGAAGACGGCTGCCAAGGCTGTAAAGCCCCTTGAGAAGCTCTATGGCGAGGTCATGGATGAAGATTTCGTTGCCGGTGCTGTTACCGCGCTTGGTACTGCCAAGATTATGGAAGAAGATGAGGAGAAATTACCCGTTCACCAGGCTTCCCGCGCTACGGCTGCTGCTCTGAACAAGGCTATCAACAAGGAAATCAATCGTATTGCTGAATTGAAAATTGAACATAAGAAGTTCAACGGCGCTATGAAGAATATGATTGATAGCCAGCGCTAATCCTGTTCTTCTCCCTATTTCCTGACCCCTCCGCTGCATCTTTTTGGGCAGCGGAGGGGTCTTTTTTTGAAAAGATATTGAAAACTTCAAATAAAAGATGGTTTCAGCCGCGCTATTCTAATGTAAGCCACATGAAGTGGCAGACAAAACAGAAACAAGATTATGAAAAAGAAGATAGCACAATTAGCCGTAGTCGCCTGCGCAGGCTTTGCCGTGATGAATAACCAGTCTGAAGCCGCCAGTCTGCAAATCAGCATTGGTTCAGATAAACACAACGTCAGCAGCGTCATCTCCCTGCATCTGCCGGAAAAGCATGTAGTCAGACACCACGCCCACCACCACCACAAATTCCACCCGGCGAAACCTGAGCCCCGTCATCTCAAACGCCACAGAAAGGAGCACCGCCCCCATGGACGCTGATACTGAAACAAGTACATATATAACATAAACCAACCGCAAGCAGATTCCTGTCTTGCGGTTGGTTTTATCTGGCCTCGGGATATTACGAATCCTCGTTGCCGATAGTGTGGGACTCCCAGTTGGGAATCACGTTTGCAGGGTGACCGGAAGTAATCTTGCGGCCGCTGCGGTCAACGATGTTGCAGTGAGGAATGCCGCCAGCCGGTGCATGACCGGGAACCTGGGCGCATTTTTCATCATTGCCCATGACGGTAAGGAACTTGATGCCGAACTGCTTGACGAAATTCTTGGCGTCGGCCGTGGTCTTGTCCTGGCAGAAGAGAATAATATCAACCTTGCCGCTCTTCTTGATGGCTTTGTAAGTATCAACAATTTCAGGCATCTCCTTGCAGCAGGGGCCACACCAGCTGGCAGAATACAGGAAAATGTAATAATCAGCTTTTTCGTTCAGGCGACCCTTGATTTTTTTTACCTTCTTAATAGCTTTGGCAATAGGGTTATCTGCTTTTTTCTGCTTTGCTTTTTTTGCTTGCTTCTGGGGTGTCTCTGCCGCAGCATCCCCGGACTCCTGCGCCAGGGCTGCAGGGGTGGTGAAGGCAAGTGCCATGCACAGCATGGTAGCATATAATAGAGGCTTTCTCATAGTGCATTCATGCTATGACTCAAAGACTGATTTGTCAAGCATAATGCGCTGCTCTGCGCTGATAAATCAAACCTTGCTGATGAATTGGTTCCGCTGATTCCGGGTAGATATGGGGTGAAATGGCAGATATTGCGGATTAAACTTGACTTGCCGGGGGATTTGGAGTAGGCTGTGTCCCGTCAAAACAAGACATCTATACTATTATGTCCCGTACCCCCATCATTGCCGCTAACTGGAAGATGAACAAGGGCCCGAAGGAAGCTAAGGAATTCCTTGCCGCCCTTAAGGATGAACTTACTTGCGAGTGCAAGGCTGTCGATAAGGTAATCGTTCCCCCGTTTGTGACGATTCCTGCCGTTATGGAGACTCTGAACGGCTGCACCTGCCTGGGTGTTGGCGCTCAGGACGTGAGCGATCGCGATAACGGCGCATTTACTGGTGAGATTTCCACCGCCATGCTCAATGAGCTGGGTTGCAAGTACGTGGTGCTTGGTCACAGCGAGCGCCGCCAGTACCATGGCGAGACGAACGCTTACATCAACAAGAAGATTAAGAAGGCTCTGGCCGCTGGCATCTGCCCGATTTACTGCATCGGTGAGACTCTGGAGCAGCGCCAGGGTGGTGAGCTGGAGACCGTGCTGAAGAGCCAGGTCGTTGAAGGTCTTGAAGGTCTGACTCCTGCTGAGGTTGCCGGCCTTGTTATCGCATACGAGCCCGTGTGGGCCATCGGCACTGGCGTGACCGCTTCTTCCGCTGATGCTCAGGCTGCTCACGCCTTCATCCGTGGTGTTGTGGCTGAGGCTTTCGGTGCTGAGGCTGCTGAGGCTGTGCGCCTGCAGTACGGTGGTTCCGTGAAGCCCGACAACGCTGCTGAACTCATGAGCCAGCCCGATATTGACGGCGCTCTCGTGGGTGGTGCTGCTCTGAAGGCTGATTCCTTCGCCGCCATCATCAAGGCTGCTCTGTAAAGCATTTTTATTACAGTTGATAAAACAGCCCGCAGAACATTCTGCGGGCTGTTTTGTATCTCGGGTGGGGCTGTGAATTGTGAATAACTTGTGAATAAATTGTGAATAACTTTTGCTTGCTATTGCAGGCAAAGGGTGTAGAATAGGCTTATACTTACTATGCGTACTCTCATCAACAAGTTGTTAATGGCTGGGGCAGCCTGTCTGCTGGCAGCGTGTTCTGATTCTGCGGAAGGTGTGTGGTTGGGTGAGTGTCAGAATGATACAGTGGGCAGCAAATCCGGTATGCAGATGACAATCAAGCAGGAAGGAGACCAGCTCAAGGGGATTCTGATGCTGAAGGATGAACTGTACGGCAGTGGGCACCTCACGGGATATGTGATGGGGAAGGATGTGACCATCCGTTCCGAAGGGGATACCCAGACCTTTGTGAACATCATCTGGAGTGGGCGTATCAAAGGGGATACAATCAAGGGAACTTACCGGGTGGAGCCTACGCCATCTGCTGCGCTCCTTGGGCGTGAAGTGCAGAAGGGTACCTTTATCCTGAACCGTAAGTAAATAGAAAGGCTGGTGCGCCAGGCGTGGCGCGGCGAATGTGGCCCGGCGGTGATGAGTGAGCGGATAGATAGGCGGGGAATGAAATCTCAGATGAGAGCGCATCTCATCACGCTGTGCGCGTTTATCTGCTTCGGCCTCATGAGCCCGTTGTGCAAATGGGCAATGGAGAGCGGGCTGGTCACGGGCGTGAGCATGGCGGGTTTCCGCTTGTGTGGCGCAGCGTTGTTATTCTGGCTGATTTCACCGCTGGTACCACGCCAGAAAATAGAGCCCGCCGACTGGAAGTTTCTGGTCATCATGTCCCTGTGCGGAATGGGAATAAACCAGTTCTGCTATGTGCTGGGCGTGCAGTACACAGCGCCAACCAATGCTTGTGTGATTACAACCAGCACGCCCGTGTTCACCTTCGTCATGTCGGCCCTGTTTCTGCATGCTGCCGTGACAGGGCGTAAAGTGCTGGGTCTGCTGCTGGCTGCCACGGGCGCATTGATTCTGATACTGGGGTCACAGATGCAAGGAGGCAGGAGCGGAAGCCCGGTAGGTGATGCCATTTGCCTGTTTTCTCAGTTTTCGGCATCGTGCTATTTTGTGTTTTTTGGCGGCATTATCAGGAAATACCACCCCGTGGTGCTGATGCGCTGGCTGTTTCTGATTTCAGCAGTCATAACAGCGCCCCTCTGGGGGCATGAGATTGGAACCATGCCCTGGATGCAGTTGGGAAAGGCGGAAGTACTGGGTACTTTGTATGTGGTGTTGTTCGGCTCCTTTGTCAGTTACCTGCTCATGATAGTAGGGCAGAGAAGCCTGGAACCTGCCACCGTGGCGGCATACAACTACGTGCAGCCCATCATTGCAGCAACGGTGGGTGTGTTGCTTGGGGTGGATACCATTACCTGGCAGAAAATAGCCGCCGTGTTGTTTATTGCCGCCGGTGTGTGGGCAATCTCAGCGGCCCGACGTGCAGGGGTTAATCGGGAATGAAGCTGATGGCGTAGCAGGTGCCCCAGGCAAAGACACCGCTGAGCAGCAGGAAGACCATCGGGCGCAGAAAGAGAAACAGAGGTCCCCGGCTTACGGCTGCGTCCGGGCGTTCCTGCGTGTAAACCAGCGGGCGGCGGGCCTGGAGTGCTTCTTCCTCAGAACTGAAAGGCGTTTCTTCCATGATGTCAAAAAGCTCAC
Organism: Akkermansia sp.; assembly: GCA_045645565.1. Taxonomy (GTDB): domain Bacteria; phylum Verrucomicrobiota; class Verrucomicrobiia; order Verrucomicrobiales; family Akkermansiaceae; genus Akkermansia. The sequence goes on from JAZRJB010000045.1 coordinate 34,289, forward strand.
CGTTTTCCCCGGTATAGCTATATACCGGGAGGTAGCATGCCTCGCCATTGGGAAGGTGGCGGCATACCGCGCTGCTGGCGTGCAGCCCGTCCTTCAGCATGCGTGCGCGGACAATCAGCATGATGATGCCCCGGCCCATGCTTGCAATCATGAGCCCGAAGCAAACGAAGGTGCAGACCAGGGGAAGCAGGTCGAGGATTTTGCTCTGAATTGTTGCAGCCAGAAACATGTTGCTGGTGGGTGTTGCCAGGAATCAGGCTAAGATAGTGCGCATGCCAAGGGCGCAGAGAAGCGCAGAGAATCTGGAATAATCGCTTTCCCGGTCGGCAGAAACGAGAGCAAATTGGTATTCACCCTGGCGGGCATCTTCCTCTGCGGCATTGCGGAGCCTCAGCTGAATCACTTCCTCGGCATCAGTCTGTCTTCCGCGAAGTCTGGCTTCCAGCTCTGCCGGCGGAACATGGATGAAGACATCAGCGTAGGCTCGGCGGATGATGGAATCCTCACAGTTGCGAATGCTGGCTGCGCCTTGAACATCAATGTCCATGACCACATTTTTACCGGCGAGCAGCAAATCGATGATGTCGCTCTTCAGCGTGCCGTAACTGTTGCCATGCACGGTTGCGTATTCCAGAAATTCACCAGCTGCCACTTTTGCTGCGAAATCCTCCTGAGTCAGGAAATGGTAATCAACTCCATCTTGTTCACCAGGACGCGGCTGGCGCGTGGTACAGGAAATGGAGTAACTTGTGAGATTATCTTTTTCAGCGCGGCGGCAAAGGGTTGTTTTACCGCTGCCGGAGGGGCCGGATACGATGAGAAGGGTGCCAATCATGGACGTATGCGTGGGGATGGAATGTTTGAGTTGAAAGATGATTATTCGATGTTCTGAACCTGTTCGCGGATTTTTTCAAGTTCTGTTTTGGCGTTGACCACCAGCTGGGCGAGTTCGGCATCATTCGCTTTTGAGCCGGTCGTATTTAATTCGCGGAAAATTTCCTGGCAGAGGAAATCGAGCGTGCGGCCAATGGGTTCCGCTTTTTCACAGATTTTTTCAAACTGCGTCAGGTGGGATTCGAGACGCGTCATTTCTTCTGAGACATCGCAGCGGTCGGCAAACAGAGCTATTTCCTTGATAATGCGTTCATCATCCATGGGAAGGGGCAGACCGGCTTCTGCCAGACGCTTCAGAAGAACCTCCTTATGCCGCGCTGCAACACCGGAGGCTCGCGCCATGAGCTGCGTGCGGAAGTTTCTCAGCACGGCAATGCGGGAAAGCAAATCTTGTTTTATGTTGGCACCCTCCTGTTCGCGCAGGGTGATGAATGCCTGCAGGGCGTCGCTCACAGCGGGGGTAACGGCTGCTTCCACGGTTTCCATAGAGAAATCCGTTTCCGTTTCTTCAGAAATGATACCGAGGCGGAGCAGGGAATCCAGTGTCGTGCTGACGGGGTGCCCCAGTGCTGATTCTGTTTCTGCGAGAGTAGCGGTCAGGGCCGCGAGTTTATCGCGGTTCAGGGATAAGGCGCCAGCCGTTCCGGGAACCTGTTGCAGGGCGATGCTCACATTGACTCTGCCGCGGGATACAGCTGCGGCTACAGTGTCGCGGACTGCGGTTTCCAAGGCAGCCCAGGCGCGGGGAAGGGCAACCGCAATTTCTGCCTGCTTGCGGTTTACACCGCTGATTTCAACCCGTATGGAAGAACCACCCAGAGGAGCAGTAGCTGCTCCGAATCCAGTCATGCTGTTCATAATGAGATATTGCCGATGATATTAAGAAGGTGTGAATCGAGGGTGAGGGCTTCGTTCACGTTGAAATTGAGATCAGTGCGGAGCGCTTCCAGGGCCCTCATGCGCCGGAGTAGTTCTGCCACTGGGCGTGCTGCGGCGAGTTGCGTTATTTCCGGCATCAACGGAGTTACATCCGGCGCATGCGAGGCCAGCAGAACAGCCTGCCCGAGACACAGGGAAAGTAATTCGAGCATTTGCTCGCGTTCTGCGAGGTATTCCGTTTCAATCAGCGCAGCGGTAGCATCTTTCTGGCGTGCTTCCCAGTCCCGGATATCGGTTCCTTCAGCAATTGCTTTGGCTTCTGCCTTGATGGCTGCAGTGAGTCGTTTGGAAATCTGTTCCTTACGGTCGGCCAGCAGGGCCTGGAAATCAGCACGCAGTGCAAGTGCAGCAACATCCGAACCGATGAGCGGCAGGGCTGCGGCAACAGCCGGAAGGAAAGTTTGCTGCGCTTCTGTGAGGTGAAGCTTGTTGCTGGTTTCCCGCAGAGGAACACGCACGCAGCGGGATAAAATGGTGGTAAGCAGGCGGCTGGGCTGCTCGGTAATCAGGATGATGACCGTCTGAGGCGGGGGCTCCTCCAGCGTTTTCAGGAAAGCATTGGCTGCTTCTTCCATCATGCGGTCCGCCTCAAGAATGATTACAAGCTTGGTTTCACCTTCATCTGCACGCAGAGCAAGAAACGGTTCCACATTGCGGATGTCTTCAATGAGGATTTTGCGGCTTTTGGAACCCGGACGGATGACGCGGCACATGGGATGCCGGAGGTTTTCCAGCGCGGAAGCACGGGCGCCGTTGAGTTCTTCTGCAAGTGCAAGCGCGAGTGCATGCGTGCCTGCGGATTGTGTGCCTGTGAGCAGAAGGGCATGCGGCAGCCTGCCGCTGCGGCGGGCATGCATGAGAAGCTGCTGGGCCTGAATTTGCGTAAATGACATGGGGGCGATTTAGTTTTCCGGGTACGAACCCAGCACCTTGAACACCGGGCATTCTGCTTTCAGTTCTGCCAGGCAGCTGCTCAGGGGCTCCTGGTCTTCATGCCCGTCAACATCAAGGTAGAAAAGGTACTCCCATGCGCGGTCGCGGGTGGGCCTGGAATCCAGGCTGAAGATGTTGATGCCATGGGCGCGGAAATGTTCCAGAACATCGACCAGACCACCGGCCTTGTGGGGCACGGTAAAGCAGATGGTGGTGCGGTCCTGACCGCTGGGGCGGGTGTTCTGCGTGCCGATGACGACAAAACGCGTGGTATTTGTCGCAATATCCTGCACTTGTTCGGCGAGAATGTTCAGCCCATGCAGTCTGGCCGCCAACGGGCTGCCGAGCGCAGCGGCTCCTTCATTTGCCTTTTCGACAGCCATGCGGGCAGCTGCTGTGCTGCTGGCTGTTGGAATCTGGTCGGCGTTCGGGTAATTGTGCTGCAGCCAGATACCGCATTGACCCAGCACCTGGGGGTGGGAGTAGATGGTGCGAATCTCATTTGCCGGGATATTGGCCATGATGCAATTCTGCACACTCTGGTGAATCTGGGCGCAGATGCGCAGGTGTGTGTGTGCAAAGAAATCCATGGCTTGAACCACGTTGCCATGAGTGCTGTTCTCCAGGGGAATGACTCCGTAATCGACCTCGTTGCGCTCTACTGCGGCAAAAATGTGGGCGAATGAGGAGTAGGGAACCAGCTCTACGCTTTCACCAAAGCGGCTCAGAGCAGCCTGGTGGCTCCATGTGCCTTCCGGTCCCAGGTAGGCAACGCGCATGTTTCCCTCCAGCAGGAATGAGCAGCTGACAATCTGGCGCCAGATGCTCAACAGGCTTTTTTCCGGCAGAACACCATCGTTTAGTTTGAGAAGTTTGGATATAAGGGCGCTTTCCCGTTCCGGTACAAAAATCGGGCTGTTACTGGCTCGTTTGGTTTCGCCGACCTCGTGTACGCAGGCGGCACGCTGTTTGAGCAGCTCCACCAGCTGCGCATCAATGCGGTCAATCTCCTGTCTCAGCTCGTCTAGTGTCATACGCGTGCGGCTATTCTACCACACAGCATCCGGGCTTTCAATCCTGTTTTTGGGCATGCGTTGTCAAAGCCGGTTTTGACTATGCATTTCATCCGTTTTTGCTTGACGCGCGGCGCTTGTCGTGTATAGTAACAGAGTACTCGCATTCGTGTTATGAAATTCAGACACACTCGTTCCTCCTTCTCCTCTCCCCGTAAAGCTCAGAAAAAAGGGTTCGCACTGATTGCTACTCTTACGCTTATGATGCTGCTGGCAATGCTGGCGGTGGCTATCATGGCAACTGCGGCTTCTCAGAATCGAATTGCCTTGCAGACCATGTTGCAGGCAGAAGCGCGTCAGCAGGCACTTGTCGGTCTCGATGCCGCCATTGGTGAGCTTCAGGTGGAACTCGGTCCGGACCGTCGCGTGACGGCATCATCGGGTGTGATTGATGAAAATGAGGGCAGTGTTGCACAGCACCTTCTGGGTGTCTGGAACAGCTGGGATGGTCCTATCTACGGCAAGAGCCTTTCCGGTCTGGGTGGCAAGATTAACCAGACGTACAGCAAGGGCCGTTCGGAAATGTTCCGCCGCTGGATGATTTCCAGCCGCGACCGCAACATGACCCGCACCATGCGTGCTGCTAACCAGCTTTGCTCCCGCGACCCCGGCCGCCGTATCTGCATGGTGGGTGAGGGTACTCTTGGTAAGTCTCTTTCTGCTCAGCATTATGTGTATGCTGATTTGCTCAGCATGCCTGCCACCGGTAAGAATGAAGCCTGCTTTGCCTGGTGGGTCGGTGGCGAAAACCAGAAAGCCAAGGTATCTGTTCAGAACCGCAAGGCTACGGACGATGTCTACGAAATGCTGCATCGTACGTGGGATACTCCGGCTCCCAGCTTTGTAGACAACCGTGATCTGGACTTCCTGCCTTCTGAAATTGAGGACCCTGCACGCCTTGTGACCCTCGGCTCACTTCCGCTGATTGGCTCTTCCTCTCAGGCTGCCGGCATGCCTTATTTCTTTGATGTGACGACCACCTCCTACACATTGCCCATCAACGTGAGCATGGGTGGCTTGAAGCAGGACCTCTGCCTGCTGCTTAATAAGAAAAATCTGAAAGAGACTGATTTTGCTGCCCGTAGCAATCAGGATTGCCCGCTGGTCGAGAATCAGGACCTCCCCCGTGGTACTGAGGCTGATATGCCCATTGGCTCCTGGCAGAATCTGCATGCCTATTATAACTGCTGGCCGGATGGTACGGCAAAGGACACTAAGAACTTCACATCCCGTCTGCTCGGCACGCTCGACAGAACGTACACGCGTCTGAGTGGCTCTGCCTTTGATTCTCAGTTGACATATAAGGACGACCCTGATGCCATGCAGGGTGGCTCGGACGGGCAGACGTTCTACGATACGCGTTCTATGCTGGAGGATGGCAGTGATTCTGCCGGTTATGCTCGTACTCCGGTCATGCTGGCGTTCATGTCTAACTTCGGTCTTGTGAGTGCCGCGAATGAGGACGCCTCCCGCTACAACATGACCGTTTGCTTTGCTCCCATGTTCCTTTGGTGGAACCCCTATAATGTTCCCATGAAAATCCGGGGACGCCAGCTCTGGGCTCAGTCTCTGCCGTATAAGACAACCTGGATTGATACCTACTGCGTGACCGAAGCCGGTACGTTCAATTATGCCTGGCGTAATTATCTCATGCAGCAGTCGCGCTATGGTAATGACTATGGCGATTATTTCCAGCCGTCTGAATCCGGAGCTGAGGAGGATATTGTTTTTGCTCCGGGTGAAATCCTGTTCTTCTCACCCAGTAAGGCTCGTACGAACGCCGCTGGTTCCGCTCCCTATTCCAATCCCTGGGTACTTGGTTATAACCCGAGTGCTGTTGCAGGAACGAAGGCTGTGTTCTACACTAATAAGCTGGCTCAGGAAGTAGAAGAGGGTAAATATCTTGTGAAACTGCGCCTGGGTCAGGGTCAGCCTGATAGCGGTGGTACAGACGGTAAGTGGTTTGCCCCGAAGCACGCTGAGTGTCTGACCGTTTTTGCTGGTTACAATGGTTGCGGCTCGGCTGATGGCGGCAACACGGCTAATAACAAGCGCGCCATTTCTCCGCAGCGTTATCTGCTGGGCTGGTATGATCCCACGTCTGTGCAGGAATATGAGACTATGTTCTGCGAAGATAAGTGGCTGCCTGGTGAGATTCAGAATGACCCGGATTTGCCTTATTACATCGGCGCTGTGGGTGTTGTGCCTAAGTCTGCCGCTTCTGGCGCTCATTCCGTCATCTTCCCGGGTGACTATCGTGCCAAAATCTGGCAGCACTCCAGCCCGGCTTTCTGGGGTAGTGCGTTGACTTCTCCTGACCAGCAGATGCGCAAGTATCACCCGTATCAGCTTGCCGCGCTGCGCGTCAGTGCCGGTATGGACAGCTCTCCCATGGATAACCTTGGTCGCAATGGTATTCTGGGTATCACCAGTGATGGTGAGCAGGTTTCCTTCGCCTCTGTGCTTGAACTGCCGGTTCATCCTCCGTTCTCGCTGGCCGGTTTTGCTGGTATGCGTCTGCAGCCGGGTTGGTATAAGTCCAATGCATCTGGCGATTATGTGACCCAGGGTGCGCTGCGCCGTATGCAGTACCAGGCCGGTGTTCCAGGCGTGGGTATCGGTAATTCCTTCGCCGACCCCTGTCTGCCGGCTGAGGATGTGTATACCTATTTCCAGACGAATATGGAGACGCCTGATTTCGCCTCCAATTCCAAGGTGTTTAGTGATTTCTATGACCACGGGTTGCTGATTAACGATGCCATGTGGGATCGTTGGTTCTGCTCCTCTGTGTCCGATATGCCGGACCGTAAGGGTGGAAAGATTGAAGCTAAGGATGTTCTGACGAAGTTTATCAAGGGAACGGACGAGCTTCCTGTGTCCCGTTATAAGCGTGTCAATACACCTTATAATGATGACCAGGTCATCAAGCGTATCATGGAGGGAGACGGCTGGAAATACATCGCTCAGTACCTCATGATTGATGGTGGTTTCAATGTGAATTCCATTTCCGTGGAAGCTTGGGCTGCCGTGCTGCAGGGTCTGGCCAAACGTAAGCTTGTTGCTGGTGTGGAGAATAAGCTGTCGGAGGTGGAAGATGGCAAGCGCGATAATCAGGTTGTCTTCTCCCGATTCATGTTGTCCACTACTGATAAGAGTGTGGATTCCCAGGGTGGTTACAGCATGCTTCAGGGTTCTCCCAATTTCCGTAATAGCGGCATTGCCTCCGCCTGGGGTGAGGTCCGTATGCTCGAGGCTGAGTCCATCCGTAAGCTTGCGGAGGAAATGGTAAAGCAGGTGCGTAAGCGTGGTCCTTTCCTGAGCATGTCTGACTTCATCAACCGCCGCCTTGAAAAGGGTGAGCATGGTTTGAAGGGGGCGTTGCAGGCTGCTATTGATGCTACCGATATTAACCGCGATTTTAACGAGATTGAGGTGCCTAAAGCATCTGGTGAACTCTTCAAGAACCAGGATGCAAGTATGGGGTCTTTGCACACAGCTGCTCCCGGTTATCTGATTCAGAGCGACGTGCTGGCTTCTCTTGGCAATATCCTGACTGTGCGTGATGATACGTTCACCATCCGTTCTTATGGTTGCGTGCGCAATCCCAATAAGGCCATTCTTGCACAGGCCTGGTGCGAGGCTATTGTGCAGCGTACCATGGATTATGTCGACCCCACCAATGCTCCGTCCGATGTAGAGTATAATCCGGATGGTACCCGTGGTAAGGGCCTCAGTAAGACCAATCAGGTCATGGGGCGCCAGTTCCGGATTGTCTCCTTCAAGTGGCTCGATAATTGGGATATTTAACGGGTGTCATGCTACCTTTTCAACGTGCGCGTTTCAAGCTGAAACGCGCATGTTTTCTGTTATCTTAACAGGTGGGTCAAACAACTTGCAGTATCATGCATCTGTGCTAAAGTGCAGGGTATGAAATTTCACTTACCCCTTGTCCTTCGCGCTGCGCTTCTGGCGGCTGTTTCGTTGTCTCCGCTCTACGCCGTACTGACCTGGAGTTCAGGAAATTGGAATTATACGGATAGTGCCTGGCTTGAGAACGGGGAAAATCAGGTGTTTAGTCAAGGTGATGATGTCCAATTCACATCATCGAGTACTCAAAAGACGGTGGGAATAACGGAAGACGTGAGCCCGGGGTTGATTTCGGTTACCGCTGCTGGGTATGAGTTTTCTGGGACAGGTTCAATCATCGGCAGTGCTTCACTGGAGGTGCAGTCCGGTGCAAGTCTGCTGATTGAAAATGTGAATGCGTATACAGGAGGAACGACCGTGGCAGAAGGTGCAACATTGACATTGGGAACACCCGGAAGCATCGGCGGAGCGTCAACCTTGGGCACATTGACCGGAGCTGGGCAGGTGCATGTTACTTTCACCGATGATTCAGTCAAGTCGTCGATTCAGGGGGAGAGTTGGAATGAATTTACTGGAAATCTCTATGTAGCGAAAGGAACAATAGGATTGGGGCAATCTCCTGACCACAGTGGTCCTGGCAGGTATGCAAGCATGAATGCACGAACCGTATCCGTGGGTGAGCAAGGGCGTTTTATTATCTCGTATGGCGGAGGAAGGGCATCGGTTGATACCGGAAATACCTTCACCCCGGATGTGAGAACAACGTCCGGGGCAACGCTCGGCAACAGGGATGGATACATTAACTGGAAGGGGCGAGTATTCCTCAATATGGCAGATGTCACTTCTGGGCGTGTTCAGTACAATGAAAGCGGAACGACTGTTCTGGAACTATATTATGGAAAGTATGTCGTATGGGATGGCGAAGTGCAGGGGGCAGGCAATCTTCAGTTGACAGCTGTCGTATCAGATACCGGAACAGACCATCGGCTGGTGCTGACTAACCCTGATAATACATTTACAGGTACCTATCAGGTCGTAGGTTCCCATCTGTCCACACTAGGGCTTGCCAGTTTATCATCTGCATCACAGTCAGGAGTGGAACTTCAATCGGCCCAGTCCCGGCTGGTGTTAATGGGGACAAGCGCATCCATAAACGCCTTGAATGGCAGCCTGGGCATTGTGCAGGCTGAGGGAAATGCCGGGGTTGTGCTGACGGTGTCGGAGGGCAATTACAGTGGAATCATACGGGATGCCGCCGTGGCAACAAGCGGGCTGTCATTAGGGTTAACAAAATCCGGCACTGGAACGCTACTGCTGAACGGAGCTCAATGCAGTTATACCGGTGCCACCACCGTGAATGGAGGCGTGCTTCAATTCAGTGGTGATACTGTTTTGGGATCAATCAGCATGGGAGATTCAGCCACGATGCGGATAGACGGCAATTTGTCATTACGAACCGGAGCAGTTCTTTCGTTTAACCTGGAGAACATGAGCGGGTCGCCTATTGAAGCAGGTGGTGGCTTTTCTCTGTCAGATGCTGTGTGCCGGGTGAATCTCAGTGGATACGAAAATCTGGCAGCCGGAGAATATCCGCTGGTAAGCTGGGTATCTGATTCATCTGTGACCACCAGGCAGTTTTCTGCTGTGGGATTGAATGCAACGGCGGAGCTTCTTTACAGCGTGAGTGTAGACTCAAATGCGTTGCATCTTCTGGTGAGCCGACTGGATGAACAACCCTGGCTGTGGGATGGCGGCTCAGCTACCTGGAGCGATGACTCTTCCTCTCAGTGGCAAAATGCGGCAAGTGGAACTCCTGCCGGGCAGGAGGTAACATTCAGTGTGTTGAATGATGGAACGATTACCATTGACCGGGTGACTCCAGCATCAATCAACGTAGCAGGCGGGCAATACACGTTCATCCCGGCATCTTCCAGTTCCGCTGGTATTGTAAGCTCGGGAAACCTCATTGTGAGTGGAGATGGTACACTGCTGAATCTGAGCCTGAGTAATAACGACTTTTCGGGGCAGGTCTATTTACAGGGCGGCGTGCTGGAAATCGGCGCTGCCGGGGCACTGGGGAGTTCCAGCCTGTATTTCAACGGCGGTGGAATCCGGTATGCCAGCGGTATGATTCAGGATATCAGCGGACAAATCAGCCCGGATTCCACAGCTGCTATCCAGGTGGATACCGGCGGGAATGCCGTCACCTGGAATTCCGAAACCGGAGTCAGGCAAGCCTTGGTCAGCGGCGTGTCAAAACTGGGGAATGGTCAATTGATGCTGGAGTGGAATGGTAGTAACGAGACCTTCTCCGGCGCCTTGAGCGTGCAGTCCGGTACCCTTGCACTCAACAAGGCTAGTGGTAATGCAACATTGACTGGCTCCTTTACTGGAATTGGAGTCCTGCAGTTGAGCAGTACCACTGGTCAGCTGACGGTCAGGGGGGATAATGCTGCATTCTCCGGGGTACTCGATTTGCTGGGTGATGGATTACCCAATACCGGCAGTATCTCATTTTCCGGTGGTGCTGCCATGGGCGGTAGCAGTACACTTGTGCGGGCTCGCGGTCAGCGATTCTGGTTTGCATCCAGTACAAGCACAAACGCCAGTCTTGAGGTGGTGGACGGCTATACCACCTATATGGACGGCAGTACCGGTGCAGCGTATACCTTTGCCGGTGACCTGAGCGGAGGTGGCGAACTCATTGTCAAGCCTTCATGCTCCATTACCATGGAGGGCGATATCACTCAATTCACCGGACGCCTTGTACACCCGGGAAAAGCCAATTCAACCTGGCAATTCGGCGGTGAGGATGCGCAGGGTGGCGGGGTCATAGATGCAGAATTCAATGGCACTGGTTCTGGTATTACTTATGCCTTCTGGTACGCAGATAATACAATATTGAGCGGCGGCGTCACGGGCGTAGCATCGTTGCGGCAGCGTGGCAGCGGCGTCCTTGTACTCACCGGCGGGAATACTACCACTGGTCAGTTGCAAATCGATGCAGGATGTGAGGTGCAACTCGGGTCAGGAACCACGTCTGGCGGCTGGTCTGGCGATTCTCTGAACGGCGGAGGATTGTTGACTCTGGTCAACGGTAGCCTGGCCACACCGTTTGTTTCCATTTCAGGCAGCATCAAGGCAGACGTGGCTGCTGCCGCCAGGGTTGATCTGGCCGGTATGAGTGGTAATGAGCTGGAATCCATCAGCATTGCAGCCAGTGGTCAGCTCACAGGCGTGGGCGGCGATTTGAATATTGGCTCTGCCGGGGCGGTCGCGTCTCTGCAACTCATCCCCGGAGTCGCCAATGTGGGGGCTGCCCCTGTCTTGCAAGCAGGGGAACAGAACATGATTGAGCAGAACGGTGGTAATCTGCTGGTTTTCGATAACACGGCGGTTACGCTGGATATGGAAACAATCAAGTCGATCCTCCAGAACCAGCGGCAGGCTGTGTACTTACATATAACCAATGGCAATATCGAATTGAAGAATGGCATCAGCGCCAATGATTTGTTTGCCAACAGTGCAACAAAGCCAGCCGCGCTGGGGCTGGTTGTACTTGGTGTGGACCGTGGTAATATCGTATTGGAGGGCGAGGTGAGGGATGTGTATATGGTTACGGAGAATGGAGATTACCCGACAGTGACCACATATACGCGCCTTCAGGATTATAAAGCAACTTATGTGGATGCTGGTTATACCCTTTCCCTGGAATTAGCGGGCGATAACACCCAGGAAGCCTGGGTTAATAATCTGCTGGGTAGCGGAGATTTCAGCTGTGTCAACACTGAGCAGGAATCAGGCATTGTCCGGGTGGTATTGAATAACGAAATCCTTGGAGATGTAGACAGTGCCTTATCATCCGACCAGAATGCCCAGATCAATTCTGCGGATACAGAGTTTCTGGGGAATGTAACGGCAGGGTTAGGTGTTCAATTGGTTAAGTCCGGAACGGGGACCTTGACCCTGGGTGGCAAATTGCAAGCGGATTGGTTTGAAGTGGACGAAGGAACCGTGCAGCTGCAAGGAATCGGGAATCAGGTGAACACCTTGCACGGAGGCGCTCAGCTTAATCTTGCACAGAAGGCAACCCTGGTCATCCAGGGGGATTCTCTTGGATTCAGCGGCAGCATTCAGGGCGATGGTACCTTGATTCTTGACGGAAGCCTGGCGGCAGCTGGCAGTGTGGGGGCACTGAGCGGCTCAGGAATTCTGCATGCCGCATCGTCTGTCTTTACCGTGCGCAATGCGCGTAACGCTACGTTCTCGGGCAATCTCATGCCCGGGACGGGAGCCGCCACGCTTCTGATACTGAAGGGCCCGGGAAGCTTTGAACTGCGTCAAGTTCAAGCCTCTTCCGCCTGGTCTTGTGAGAATCAGGGTTCTCTCCTGTTGCAACTCTCAACATTGCAGAACAACACAACACTGACCTTGAATTCACTGGTGTTGCTTGCCGGGTCAGATACCACGCTTGTGCTTGATACAGATAAGAATATGCAGGTTTTGAATCTGGGCAGTCTGCAAATAGATGATGCCGCAACCCTCATTCTGCAGTCCACAGGAAAGCTGCTTCTTGAACTATCGGCGGACGGAACGGCAGATTTAGGCTCGGCTCAGGAGGCGGATTTGGGGCGTGACCAGAAATCGCCAGTGGCATTGAAGGGGGATACTCCATTCAAGGATATTCATGAGGCGTGGCTGACCGTCGAACAAGGTCGCATTCTGCTCCATGCCGTGAGACCAGAGCAGAATGCCTACCTCAATCTCGCGCTTTCCGCCAATGCCCGCACCGGCGCTGAGCTGCTCTGGCAGTTGCCGAACTCATTCATGAGAGAATCACCTGATTTAAGGACAGTAACGGAGACGCTCAATGCCATGCTTGCATCCGGTGATACCGCAGAGGCAAACCAACTGCTGGCGGCAGTGGCAGGTGCCGGCACCGCGGCGTTGAGCAGCGCCGTGATGGGCGACGTGGAGCGCCAGCTGCTTTCGATTCGTAACAGAACAACCTGCATGGGGGTAGATGTCAATAATGTTGCGGATGACTTGCCGCTGGTCAATGCCTGGGTGAATGCAGAGGGAGATTTCGTTAAGCTCGATTCCCAGGGAACGGCTTCCGGGTATAGTCTGAATAGTTGGGGTGGCACCATTGGCATGGATGTTGATATCACTCCGCACCTGACGGCAGGGATGGCGTTTTCTGCCATGTACGGTCATTATCAGGGCAAGAGTGCGGACCATCTGCGAGGTGATGTGAATACTTACTACCTGAGCCTGCTGGCACGTTATGCAAAGAATCGGTGGACTCAGACCCTGGTCGGGACTCTGGGAATTGCGGATGCAAAGTTGAACCGGCAGGTGCATGTTGCAGACTCCACCTACCGCACCAGAGGAAACCCGGATGGCATGGGAATCGGAATCCTTTATGAAGTAGGATATATCATCCCGTTAGGCGAATCGAATCAGGCCTGTATTCAGCCGCTTGCCAATGTGAGTTACCGGTATGCAGAGCTGGGTGCATACGCTGAAAAGGGGAGCGATGCTGCACTGCACCTGGGAAAACAGAATATGAGTGTCTGCACCTTCGGGCTTGGTGTGCGCGGCCAGACTTATGCTTTGGAGAATATCTATAACCGCACCTGTCTGCTGGAAGCAAGGGCGTTGCTGAAACTGGACGCCGGTGACCGACGCAGTTCCTGCACGGCGTCGCTTGAGGCGGAACGCACCCGCTCCGGGAAAATCCGCTCAGCCCGCAGTGGGTGGGCTGGCATGGAAATCGGTGCCGGGCTCACGGTTCCAATCGGAGTGGATGCCGGCAACCTTTTCATGGATGCAGGATTTGAGTTTCGAGAAAACGTTGCCGAACTCAACGCCGTGGTGGGGTACCGGGTGAATTTCTGATGAGTGCGTGGAATTATGGATTCTTTTTGTAGAACCTTCCATCTGCCCCGCGTTCGTATGTTTCTTCCTTGAACGCATCCCATTTGATGGTGATGGAGTCGCTGCTGAAAGAAATGACCCTGGCCGCATCCTGTCTTCCGCTGGCGCGCACCGCGATGTGGTGTTCGACAGAAATCCTCACGGCGTCAGTCCAGAGCGGGTGAACTAAGATGAGCTGGTGAGAGCGAAGAGTCGGGCTGTTCTCCCGGAGCAGCTGGCGGATTCTTTCCCCCTCCGGTGATGGAAGGGAATCGCTGTAATACTTGCCATCTGCACGCCGGGTAAAGCTTTCCGTACTCCACCGGTCCCACTTCAGCACCAGCCGGTTGTCCCGCATCTCTGAAACACTGGCTGTGTCTGCTTTCGAGCAGCGCTTGGCGACCATGTATTCAGTGGAAATCCTGATTTTGTCCTGCCACGAGGGGCCGACAGCCTCAATTTCCTGGTATGGTATGATGGGCTTGTAATAGAAGAGCAGTTTTTTTGCGCTTGCTGAGTTCAGGACATGAAATTTATTCTCGATTTGAACGAGCTTCAGCTTCTTACCATCATCCATGCTCAGGAGAATGGATGGCGTGCTGTACCCGCGTGAGATTTGCTCAACCGTTCCTCCAGCCAGGTTACCGGACCGCACGGCATAGCGTAAATCCGGGTGAAGGTAAAGCGTTTCCTCGCTCCCCTCATCATTGATGAAACGGACGTAGAAATGCGGGTGGTTCTGAGGGTCTGCCTTGAAGTCCTGATAACGGGGTAAATCCAGCGTTTCGTGGTATTTGCCATCGCTCCGCAGAACGGCGGCGGCATATCCCCATCTGTCCCATTTATAAATGATGTAATCGCGTGTCAGTTCAATGATGTTGGCCGTGTCTGTATTGCCGGAGGCTCTGGCCATAACCATCGAATTCCGGGATATGCGCACCGTTCCTTGCCAGGCAGGGGTCACGAATTCAAAGGTTTCATATTCTTCCTGGCACTGAGGTGATTGCAGCGCGCGTTTCACCTCATTCCGGCGGGGTGAAGCCTCCTGCGCGCCTGCATTCTCCAGCAGTCGGGTAATGCCCAGATGGCGTCTGAAGACCTCTTTCACCTCGGAATCGCGGGTAAGCTCATATTCATCTGCCAGCGTTCTGAGCTTTGATTTCTGGCTGCTCAGCGCATTTTCTCCTTCAGGGGTAAAGTCATTAATCCGGCAGCCACGTTCCACCAGCATCCGGGCCAGTTCTTCATCTGCCACCTGGCATAAGAGGGGCGTCAGGTACCCATTGACCGCGGCGCCGGATTCAAGAAGGAGCCTGGCTTTTTCCACGTCGTTATTCTGGAGTAAAGCCGGAAGCGGCAGCTGGGCGTTTGAGAAGTAACGGAGGTTTAATTCAGCCCCGTTGATATCAATCTGGTTGTTCTGTATCAGTTTTTCCAGAAGTCCGGTGGTGGCAATCTCACTGGCAGAAGGAGTACGCAGCCCGGCCTTCAGCAGGGCATTGGCCAGGGTATAGTCACAGACTTTGTTCCAGTGCGCTTCCATTCGTTCCAGCTTGTTGAGCTTTTGAAGTACCGGCACGATATCGGCACAGCCGTAGCGCGCCAGGTGTTCGTATGTCTCAAAATAAAGCGGGCAGCCGGCATTCAGCAGCGCTTCCATGATAGCCGTACTTCTTGTACTGAGCAGGGCGGTGTGCAGCGTTTTTTCGTCCGGCTTCTCGGCGAGCAGCCCGGGGAGTTCGGCATCATTGCCAAGAAGTGCGGCAAGTTTAATCCGTTCTGCAAGTTTGACAGGTTCCGGACTAACGGGGCGGAGAAGGCGTGCTGCGTCTGCGCTGCTGGGACCGTGTGGTGAAAGAAGAAGCGCTTCCAGAGCGGTGCGTCCGAACTGGTTGCGTACACCCGGGTCTACCCCCATATTCAGAAGGAACTCAACCACCTTGGCATCTGCCGGTCCGCGGCGGATGACTGCCAGGTGCAGCGCCGTGTTTCCATTCCGGTCCAGGTCACCGGGGGCTGGTTCTGCATCTTTGATGACCGTCAGGTACTGATGCAGCAGCTCCATTGCGGCTTTCTGTTCGTCTTTGTTTTCTGCAAGTATATCAATGGAGCAAAGAGTGGGCAGGGCGTAGAAGAGGAATGTTTCCCCCTTATCATCCTTGTGTGCAAGGTCGGCTCCCCTGGAGATAATTTTTTTGAGTAGTTTCAGATTATCCCAAGATGCGTCTTTATAGGCAGCAATGTGCGCGTAGTTGGCACCTCTGCTGTTGAGGGCATTGACATTAGCCCCGGCGTCTACGAGGGCTTGGAGACATTCAGGCTGGATGCTGATACCGCCGGGAGAAATAGGGGATTTGAGACGTCCGCTCTTGCTGGTGATTTCTGGGTGGGCGCCGGCTTCCAGCAGTAATCTAGCGCATTCGCTCAATCCTGCGGGTTGGAAGGCGTCTGCGTGTCGGGCGCGTCCCTGGATGCAGTATTCCAGAATGCTGAAACCATTTGATGTGGTGGCATTCGGGTCTGCTCCCAGTTCGAGCAGCTGGCGTAGAATAGATGCGCATCCTGCACCCGCAGCTCTGGCCAGAATGTCCGGGTCATTGACTGCGGCTTTGGCGGTAAGCAGGTTCCTCGCGTTTCTTACGTTGGAATCAATATAGGTCAGTAAAATTTCACTGCCGCCCCGGCTGGTCAGTTTTCCGTTGGGGGCAGCTCCGTGGCGGAGGAGGAGGACAACACTGTTTTCCTGCCACCGCTGCACCTGCAGAACAGGGGTGCCCTCAGCGTCGGTTGCATTGGCATTGCCGCCCAGTGCCAGTACTTTTGCGGTGAGAATGGTAGCGTTTCCTCGCCTGGTCCGCGCTGCATCAAAAATTGCCTGGTTGAGGTCATCGGTGGTGATACCGGCCTCATGCAAATCCTTCCTGAGTGCCACCTTGTCATCCTCAGATGGAACCGTTTCTGCAATTTCACAGGCCAGCAGCAAGTCGCGTATGCCTTCATCCCGGGTCAGACTTAACGCAGTTTTTCCGTCCGGTGACTCAGTCTGGAGCCTTGCACCCTTAATCAGGAGGTAATCCACTATTTGCTCAGCGCCCGCCTGCGCTGCATTCATCAGTGGCGTGTAGCCCCGGTCGTCCGGCGTTTCCACACTTTCCCCCTGTATGATGGCTTCCATCTGGGCCAGGGCGCGTTGCATGGCCTCGTTGTCATCGTTCTGATACTTGCAGATTTCTGTCAGAACCGGGTCCTCTCCCGGGAGCAGATGAACGACCGCCCCGCCAGCCAGTGCCAGCAGGAGAACAGCCGTGAGGATTTTGCTTTTCGATGAGAGAGACATCGTCATCATTCTGGCAGTATAGCATTACTGCGGGCTGAGTCAACTGAAAAAAACAAGAGTTGAGCAGTTCGCAGCAGAGCGGGGAATCCCCTCACTTGCAGCGCCATACTACTGCACGCGGGGCTCTTATTCGGCTGTGAGTCTGGCGTGCAGCTGAGCCGCCACGCGCAGCGCGTCTGTGCCTGTTTCACTCAATTTTGTATAATGTTCAGCGTCTGCGTAGTGAGTAACGTTGAGGGTGAGGGTGCCATCTTCATTTTCAACAGCATAACCACCCACGGGCACTGAGCAATCTGCCTGCAGAAGATTCAAGAACTCACGCTCACAGGAAATGCAGCGGTAGGTGCTGGTGTGATTCACTTTCTGTAACATTGCGCATGTTTCTGCATCATCTTTACGGCATTCCAGCGCAATGGCTCCCTGACCAAGAGCCGGGGGGAAATCCTGAATGGGAAGCCCGACAACACAGAGCCGGGTCCCGTTTACCTCGAATCCATCCGGGTTATAACCCAGGCGGTTTAATCCTGCTCTGGCAAGCAGCGTGGCTGAGACGCCATCTGCCTCTACCAGTTTTCTGAGACGCGTGGCTACATTGCCGCGGACAGGCACGGTGCTGGCTGAGCCGTGCCAATACGTGTGAACCATGTGGCTGCGGCGGACGCTTCCGGTTGCAATGACGAGGTGCTCCATGTCTGCGTTTTCCTTGACGACCAGAACATCCTGTATGTTTTCGCGCGGAAGAACCGCGGCCAGACTGAAGCGGGAATCAAGCACGCCCGGCATATCCTTGAGACTGTGAACGGCGCAGTCCACCCTGCCATCGGCCAGGGCTTCTTCAATGGCTGCGATGAATACCCCCTTGTCTCCGGTCCCGGTTGCAGCATTCACCTGATGAAGCGGAATGTCAGTACGCTGGTCACCCGCCGTGGAAATGATGGTGATTTCGCAGTGTAAATCTGGATTGGCTGCTTTCAGGGCAGCAATGGCCTGGTGCGTCTGAGCCAGGGCCAGTTCACTGCCCCGGGTGCCGATGCGGAGAATTTTCTTGCTCATATCTTTATTGGTAAATATCCACCCCAAGCCGCTGCAGATCTGAAAGCGACACGGCGCAGGGATCCGGCGCTACCCAGTGTCCCGGTGTCAATTCGCGCGGGGTCAGATCCATTCCCACGGTGGCATCCAGGTACGGGTGGTTGATGCGGCGTCCAAAGGCGCTGCCCGGCGGCGGGTCTATGGGGGAGGGCACATCTCCCGGTAATATGGGGGTGTGTTGCCGTTGGGTAGGGTCCGGAATCGGGATTGCGGACAGAAGTGCCCGTGTGTAGGCGTGGCAGGGGCGGTCGTACAGTTTGTCGGCATCAGCCATTTCAACTATTTTGCCCATGTACATGACCGCCACCCGGTCCGAAATGTGGCGCACTACGGATAAATCGTGCGATATGAAGAGATACGCAAGATTAAGTTCCTGCTGAAGATTCAGCAAGAGGTTGAGTACCTGACTTTGCACGGAGACATCCAGCGCACTGACCGGTTCATCCAGCACCAGCAGTTTGGGCCCCATGGCCAGAGCCCGGGCTATGCCGATGCGCTGACGCTGACCTCCGGAAAATTCATGCGGGAATTTTTCTGCCGCCGTGGAGGGCAGACCTACAAGGTCCAGCAGGGCATCCACCCGGCGCTTGCGGCTGATCCGGGTTCCCAGCCCGTGGATAATAAGTGGCTCGGTGATGATATGCCGCACTGTCATGCGCGGGTTCAGCGACCCTGCCGGATCCTGGAATACCATCTGAACCTTACGGCGAATCTTGCGCATGCGCCATTGGGCGCGGTGGGTTACGTCTTTTCCCAGTACTCGGATACTTCCGGCTGTGGGTTCCAGCAGACGCACAATGCAACGCCCGATGGTACTCTTGCCGCACCCGCTTTCCCCCACCAGCCCCAGGGTTTCTCCCGGTGCAATGGAGAATGATACATCATCCACCGCTTTCAAGGTCCCCATTCTTCTGCCAAACATGCCGCCACGCACCGGAAAGTGCATGCTGAGGCGGCTGATTTCGAGAATGTTTTCCATACTGATGCGTTCGCGTTACTCTAGCATTTCTCTCCTCCTTTTGCAAGTCAAAAGCAGCAGCTTACCGGACAATGAAAGTCTGTTTGTCCGGATTCATCAGCTGCGCACGCTCAGACTCGCAAAATCGCATCCGAACTGACCCAGATGATGAAATAAACGGATTTCTTGCTGGTAAGTGGGGGGTGAGGGGTGCTACAATGCAGTGGAGGAGCTGCTTATGGTAGATTACGGATTGAAGGATAGAGTTGTTATTATAACAGGGGCTAATAATCCACAGGGAATTGGCGCAACAACGGCCTGTGCTTTTGCCCGTGAAGGTGCAAAGGTGGTGCTGGTGTACAAGCGTTTGTTCCGGCCTTTTGATGCGTCCTGTATACTCCAGAATGGTGTAGACAGGTATTTCTCTGCCAACGCTGGTGATGCGCGTGAGGTTGAAGCCCGCCTCAAGGCCATGAATGCGGATTATCTCGTGATTGAGAATGATATTTCTGATGAGCAGGCTGTCAAGGATATCTATTCCTTCATCATGGCGCGTTATGGAAGGGTTGACGTGCTGGTGAATAATGCCGCTGATGGTGATATGGAAGGTATCGATACGATTGAAAAGATTACCCGGGAGGTGATTGATGATACCTTTGCGGTGAATGTGCGTGGCGGGATTCTGATGATTCGGGAGTTGATTCGCAACCGGGGTGATTCTGGCAGGATTATCAATATCTCCACTGATGCCTCCCAGGTTTTTGCCGGGCAGATTGCCTATGGTGCCAGCAAGGCAACCATGGAGGCGCTCACCCGCAGTATTGCGCTTGAAGTTGCCAGGTATGGCATTACTGTTAATTGCGTGGCGCCTGGCCCGACTCAGACCGGTTGGATTGATGAGGAACTTGAAAAGGCTGTTATTCCGCTGATTCCTATGGGTAAATTGATTCAGCCGGAAGATATTGCAGAAACGATATTGTTCCTGGCCAGTAAGCAGGCCAGCATGCTGACGGGGCAGGTCATCAAGGTATCAGGAGGTAAGTGCCTCTGATTCTCTTTTCAGTAAATTTGCCCGCCCTTGCGGCGTATCGTATGTTATCAACCGTTCCATTTAATAGTATCCAATAAAAAACAAGCCCGGGTGAATGCCCCGGGCTTGTTTGTTTGAAGGTGTGCAGACGGCTGGCTTACATGCCTACAATCTCGTAGCCGCCATCGACGTAAAGAACCTGTCCGGTCATGGAGGCTGCGCCGTCGCTGGCCAGGTAGGTGGCGGTAGCACCGAGTTCCTCCAGCGTGCAGGAGCGCTGCAGCGGGGCTTTCTCCTCGTATACCTTGAACATACCGGTGAAGCCGGATACGCCGCGGGCAGCCAGGGTCTGCACCGGACCTGCGGAAATGCAGTTCACGCGGATGGGGGCTTCACGGCGACCGAGGTCGTAGGCGAGGTACTTGCAGCTCGTTTCCAGTGCGGCTTTGGAAACTGCCATGAGGTTGTAATTCGGAACAACCTTCTGGCTGGCGTAGTAGGAGAGCGCGGTGATGGAACCGCCATTCACCATCAGCGGAGCTACGGCACGGGAAAGCGCAATCAGAGAATAGGCTGATACCTGCAGGGAAAGATTCCAGGCATCGCGGGGAATATCAGAGAAATGACCATCCAGTGTACCCGGTGCCTTCGGGGCAAAGGCGATGGCATGCAGCAGCATGTCTACGCGGTCGGTATGCTCGCGGACAAAGTCAAAGAAATCTGCGATGGACTGGTCATCCGTGACATCCAGTGAGCACACCGGGGTGTCTTCTCCAAAGTTTTCCTTCACCAGTTTGATGACGCCGTCCTTGAGGCGCTCTCCCTGATAATTGAAAATGAGTTTGGCGCCAGCTTCGTGCCATGCTTTGGCAATGCCGAATGCGATACTGCGGTGATTGGCAACACCTGTGACGATGCCGACCTTACCTTCTAAAGGTTTTGCGAGTGACATATTACTATTCTATTGGGGGGTTCGGTTTTAATACAAGGGAAATTCCTGCATGATGATGCGGGGGTAGGTATGAGCCATGCTGATACCCACATCTTCCATGTGTTTAATCTGTGAGCGTATTTCCGCTTCGCTCGTGTTGGGATCTGTCACAACATATTTGAGCCGGTAGTATACCAGACCGCTTTCCATGTCGATGAGCAGCTGCCCTTCCGGCAGGTTCGCGTTCAGGGTGATGAGCAGCATGCTTACCTCTGCCCGGTCGGCAGGGGAGATGCGGTAGGCAAAATTAACATCAAACACCAGGCTGCACGGCTCTTTCAGCTCTGTAAACATGAAAGAGCAGGGTATGTCTGTGTTGGTGACTGGCAGATATGCAAGCCCGATTTTTTCGCTATCCGGCCCCATGGTAACCCACTGGTAGGCTTCACCGTGGCTGATGAGATGCTGGCGGACTTGAGCCAGAAGATTAGGATGATTCGGCATATAAAAAGGGGTTCGAGGGTTACGGGGATATGCGCAGCCCATGCTGCCGCATATCCCTCCTTACGCTTATCATACTACACGCATGCTTGAGATAAGTCAAGCTTAGTGTGAAAAGAAGATGCAAATAGAGAGAGAAAAGTCGCAATGCGCCGGTAATGAGTGCCGGTTGTTGAACCTCATCTTGAAGATGGTCCGGCGGCGGCGCGCACTGCTTCGTGGAAGCGTGCTGGTGGTCGTGCTGCAGGGCTATCAGGCCTGCATTTTTTCTACAATGCAGGCGAGATGGGAGAGCTCCTCCTGCGTCAGACGCTTGGCGCGTCGGTCAATTTCATCGTGAAAACGGGCGTATACATCGAGGAAAAGGTCTTCGCCTTTGTCTGTGAGCCTGATGCACACTGCGCGTCTGTCGTTAGGGTTGACGGCCCGTTCCATATACCCCTTGCTGACCATGGATTCCACAAGAAGTGAGGTGGCGGGAACGGTCATCTGAAGCTTCTGGGCCAGCGTCTTTAATGATACCCCGGTCGGTTCATCTTCCAGCATGAGCCTTAATTGGGAGATTGCGCTCCCCTGGCGTACCGTCAGATTGTGTTCACCGTTTTGTCTCGAATTCTGCATTCCTCTGATGCTCTCGCGACGCAAAGCATCGAGAATTTCTAGTAGTTTTCTGAATATGATGTGAGGCGGCGTAGTGTATATCATCGACCTCATGGTACTATATTGTACTGGTGCCTGTCCAGCTTAAAAATGCTGGCATCGGTTAAATTTGTTAGAAATATAATTCCGCGTCGTTAGATGTGAGAAAATGTGTAATAATTGATAATTTTTTAGCTTATTTTTTTATTTATTTCTCTGAATTATTCGGGTGGAAATTCGGGATGTGGAAATAGAGGTAAACAGGAGTAGTCTGCCTTATTTTTTCTGAGGACAGAAGACAGAGGAAACCAGCCACCCCAGCAAGGCGAACACGAGGTAGATTGTCCGGATGATGAAATTCGGATCCGTAGGAGTGTCGCTCCAACCGACGTATATGAGGAAGGAGAGAAGAATGATACCATAAAGGCTGGTCCTGATAGCGCCCCCGAAGAAATCAAAGAAGTGCAGAAAGACGCGGGCACCTGCGCTGATAAAGAAAACGAACCAGGCGATATTGGTGATTTTATCCCAGTCCATGTTATAGAGGGTCCACAAATCCTGTAAAGTTTGAGGTATCATAGGTTGATGATGATGTAATTCCGCGGGAGTGTAAATGAAGGCTGAGGAAAAGACAAGCTGAATATCAAGGCGGGGATAAAGAAATGGCAACCGCCACAGTGTCGGGCTGTGGCGGTTGCAGAATCAGAATTATCAGAACCGTCGGAATCAGAATTTGTGTTCGTCTCCGTAGCCGAAATGCTCTGCAATGTAGTCAACGTCCTTATCACCGCGGCCGGAGCAGTTGGCGAGAATGGAACCGCGCCGCATTTCCTTGGCTTTGCGGATGGCAAAGGCGACAGCGTGAGCGCTTTCCAATGCGGGGATGATGCCTTCGTAGCGGCAGAGCTTGAAAAAGGCGTCAATTGCTTCATCATCGCTTACGGTGTCGTATTTCACACGACCGATATCATGCAGGAATGCGTGCTCCGGGCCGACGGAGGGGTAGTCCAGGCCACTGGCGACGGAGTACACCGGACCGGGTTCACCGTTTTCGTCCTTGAGCATGATAGAATTGAACCCGTGCATGATGCCTTCGCTGCCGTAGTTGATGGAAGCGGAGTGCTGACCCAGGGTCGGGCCGTGCCCCAGGGGCTCGACGCCGTAAATATCGACCGGGTCGCCAAGGAAGGCTGGGAACATGCCCATGGCGTTGGAGCCGCCGCCGATGCAGGCGCATACCACGTCCGGCAGATGCCCGGTCATTTCCTCAAACTGGGCACGGGCTTCATGACCTACCACCATCTGGAAATCACGTACCATCATGGGGAAGGGGTGAGGACCCAGCACAGAGCCGATGCAGTAAATGGCCTCTTTGTAATCGCGCATGTAGGCTTCAAACGCGCTGTCGACAGCTTCCTTCAGGGTCTGCAGACCATGGGTGACGCATACCACGTTGGCTCCCAGCATTTTCATGCGTGTAACATTCGGAGCCTGTTTGGCGATATCAACCGCACCCATGTGAATTTCGCATTCCAGCCCGAAATAGGCAGCTGCAGTAGCCAGAGCCACGCCATGCTGACCGGCACCTGTTTCGGCAATGATCTTCTTCTTGCCCATGAACTTGGCCAGCAGGCCTTCGCCCATGCAGTGGTTGAGTTTGTGGGCACCGGTGTGGTTCAAATCTTCACGTTTCAGGTAAATCTGAGCACCACCCACAAGGCGGGAGAGACGTTCGCAGTGATAAACCGGAGTAGGGCGCCCCTGGAACTGCTTACGAATGCGGCGCAGTTCGTTGATGAATTGCGCGGACTGGCAGATGTCATTGTAAGCGTCCGTTATTTCCTTGAAAGCCGGTTCCAGTTCGGCTGGCAGGTATGCGCCGCCGAAACGCCCGTAGTAACCGTTTGCGTCGGGATAATTGCGAAGATAAGTGCGGAAATCCATATCGGGGCTGATATTAGAGAATTTGTTTGCTGGATGCAAGGATTTTTCGTGGCTTGAACGGGATTCTGGCTTGTTAATCAAGGCATGCGTGGGGCTTGTTTGCGTTTTTGTCAGGAAAATTGCGGTTGTGTTATCCGGTTATGTATGGTATAGAGATGCTCATGCGCTGCTTTGTAACAGTGTCAGCTTTGTTGTGGTGTCTGGTGGTGGCTCCTGTGAGGTCAGAGACGCTGTGGGCTGCTGGTGTTTCAGCAGATTCCGGATGGTTTGATTTCAATAAGACGCACCAGCGTGGGGAAAACGGGGATGATTTGCTTTGCTGGGCTGTGGTGGCATCGAATCTGGTGGCGTGGTGGCAGCAGCAGCATCCGGAGCTGGTGCAGCAGGGAACTCCTGTCGGCAGGATGGTGTGGGAGACGTATCAGGCTGCGTTTGAAAATGAGGGTGGAGATCCGGATATGGGGATTCACTGGTGGTTTTCCGGTTGTTATAATCAACCGCCAGCTGGCATGCGCTGCGCGGTATTGAGAGAAAATGCGCCAGGTGGGTATTTCAGGGAAACGGAGGTGAAATTTGCGGCGCTGTTGCATGCCGGGCGTGGTTCTGCGGTTACAGCGCAATCGCTTACGGATGCGTTGGTGGGTGGTTTTCGCCGGGGGGATGCGTTCTGGCTGGGCGCTACATGCCACAAGCCTGATGACCGGCTTTTCATGCACTCTGTAACCGTGTGGGGGATTGATGAGGTTGACGGACAGGTTACTGCAATCTACATGTGTGATTCTGATGACCGGGCTGAGAAAATACACCGCATCCCGGTCCGGGTGTCAGACGGTATGCTCGTGTTTGATTGCCCGGGGCATCCGCTGTATGGGAATCTGGGGCGAGTGACGCTTGATACTTATACTCGGATGAGCAGCAGGTTCCGGTGAAATCACGGAAGCTGCCAAGCTTTGCGGCGTTGCGTGTATTCGCTGCGGGGGAGAAGTATGTACACGGGCTTTTTATCTGCCCTGAGTCGTGAGATGAAGGCGCGGAGGTGCTGTTCGTCCATGCTTGTGCAGCCAGCGGTGGGGGCGTTGCCATCTCGTCTCCAGATGTGAAAGAAGATGGCGGAGCCGGCTCCCACAATGGGGTTGCCTACGCTCTCTGGCGTGTTGTGGTGAATCAGCAGCTTGATGCTGTGTGGGTAATCAGATTGCCGCATCTGCTCCTTCTTTTCCCAGGCTGTTGTGGCAGGGTGTTTCAGGCGGACGTGCCGGTTGTAAAGATGGGGGGTGCGCGGGTCGCTTACCCAGAGGTCATTAGGACCTACTGCAACGTAGGGAATAGCCGGGTCATGCTGCACCGGGGTCGGGTGCGTCACCCAGAGCCCGCCAAGTGAAAATATCCCCGCTGGTGAACGCCCGTCGCCTTCTTTCTTGGTGGTCGCGCCGGTCGGGTTACTGTGTTCCCCTAGTCCCCATACGCAGCCATTGCGCCCCAGACGCCCCGGAAATGGTCCCAGTACCCGGACCCATTTTCCCGTTGGTTTCTTCTCTACAAGCGTGAGGTTGACATGTGATGAATTCCAGTCATCTGCAATGCCGATAATGGCCTGGGTACACTCCCGTGGAAGCTGGGAGCAGGCGGTTAGTGCCAAAAGGCAGAAATTGAGAAGAAACGCCAGAAAAAATCTTGTCATCACGCCCCGCAGCATAGCTGAAGATGGGGAAATTGGCAAGATTGCGGGATGTCAGCCCCGGAAAAATGTGCGATTTTACCGAAAAACAAGCAAAAAAATCAAAAAAACTTGAGCTGACATCTTGAAAAATATCTTTTGTTATGCTATTATTACACCATGCACGCGATGCGCACAGCGGGGGATACTGTACCCTGCTCAGACAGCGCTGAGCAAGTAATCTCCCACTCATAATCATGTTAAGTTCTGCACTCAATCCTGACCGCGCTACGCTTAATTTCCTGAATGCCTATTCGGAGCAGGTGCGTAATGCGGGCGAAAAGCTCCAGAAGGATGGAGCAGTAACGCAAATCTTTGGTAATCATCTCTATATTCAGGGACGAGTTGAAACGAGGGTTGGCGTTTTCCGCACGAGTCTGCGTTTGCAGGGGAACCGTTGGTATGGTTCCTGTACTGCAGAAGACGAGCGCGTTGCTGGTGCCTGTCTCATCGCTACCATGGTGGAGCGTATGTACCGCGGTGCCAATATGCCGGAAAGTCCGAATGAGCTGAACGAAATTCCGCTTTCTGAGCTTCTCGAGGAGAAATTGAAGCGCGATCTTGATGACCGCGAGTCAGACTTTGTGACCAAGCTGGAGAAGCGTTACCGCCGTTTTGCCATTGAGCAGGAAATTCATGACCATGATTTGGTGCGCCTGAATCCCCGGTGGGAGATTGCGGGATATGAGGCGCTGGAACTCTGGCCCAGTCCGCCCCGGAATATTCTCGAATTCTGGAACTACATTGCATACGCATTTGCCAAGAAGCGTATTGCTTATCCGGAGTTCATGAATGTCGTGACTGATCTTGAAAAGGTGCAGAAGCGCATTTCCGAGTGGGAGCGTGAAAAGGAAGTCGGTACATGGTATGAGCGTATTCAGAGCGTGAACGAACGTCCGCCACAGCCGCCGCGTCACCCGCTGTATATGCGACTGGTTTCCACAATCAATGAAGCCCGTTTTGAGTACCGTTTTGATGAGAAGGAGGATTGGGTTTCCATCCGCGAGCGCAGCCAGCTGGATGCCATTCTTGCTGAGTTCCTCAACGGTGCGTTCAAGTGCGACCCTCAGACGGATATTCTGCTCAACGTGTTGCGCGATTATGCCGACCGGCAGGAGACGGTTATTCTTGATCTCGATGATGAAGCTGCCTGCCGGGTAATGAACATTCTTTTCCACCAGCCAGCATTGAAGGGTTACCTGGTTAACCTGGATGAATGCTATTTCAAGGTGGTTCGTGAGCCGCTTAAGTGGATTTGCATTGATGACCCGATTGTACCGGATTGCTATGGTCTGCAGCTGGTAACGGCGGCTGGTGTTCACGTAACTCACTCGGTGCGCCAGTTGCCGGGGCAGGTGGAGCTGTACCAGTCTGACGAAACTGTTTTCCCCGGGCCTCCCCGTTGGTTGGAAAGCACGGAAGTGGAGCCGCGCTATTCCATTCCCAAGACGGTGATTGACAGCCTTGACGGTGTGGAATTCCTGCGTAAGATCGGGGCAACGCTGCCACCCAGCATGGAGGAACGCGTCGTCGATATTGAGATGAAGCCAACCTTCAGCATGAAGATTGTGCGTGGTCTGACCAGTGCAGATACGGAACACGTGCTGCTGGAGGTGAATGCCCAGGATGACCCGGGCCGCCGCCGTGAGCGTCTGGGTAAGGACGATTGGGAACTCATTGAGCAGCAGCCTGTGAAGGATCATACCCTGCTGCGCTTCATCCGTGATTTCCTGTACCCGATTCCCGGTCTGCTTGAGGAAATGAACTTTACCTATGATACTCAGGTGGATGCGTTCAAGAGCCGTATCACCAAGCAGTTCCCGGAGAAATTCGCAGAATGGGCAAAGGTAATTCCTGATTCCATCAACGTAGAGATGGATGAGAATCTCAAATCGCTGCTGGCTGACCCCGTGGCAGCGGCTATCCGCTTTGAGGTGGTCAACCAGGAGATTGACTGGTTTGATTTGCGCGTGGTGATTGATGTGGAGGGTGTGACGCTGACGAAGGAGCAGATCCGTTCGCTGGTTTCCGCCCGCGGTGGTTATGTCCGCATGGATGATGGCCGCTGGATGCGTCTTGAAATCAAGCTGGATGATGCTCAGCGTGATGCTGTTACCAAGCTCGGTCTTGACCCGTTTGACTTGTCTGGTGAAACGCACCGCATGCATGCTCTGCAGCTGGCAGATCCCCGCGCTGCTGAGGTCTTTGACCCGAAGGCATGGCAGCGCATTAAGGAGCGCACGGCTGAAATCAAGATTGACGTCAAGCCGGATGTCCCGTCTACTCTGCAAGCAACGCTGCGTCCGTACCAGATTGAAGGTTTCCATTTCCTGGCCTACCTTGCAGAAAATGGCTTTGGTGGTATTCTTGCGGACGACATGGGTCTGGGTAAGACCATACAGTCCATTACCTATGTTCTGTGGTTGCGTGAGGACTACATACGCCGTAACAAGCAGGGTCGCAAGAAGGTGGTTATTCCGCCTGTGCTGATTGTGTGCCCGAAATCCGTGTTGGACGTATGGGCAAGCGAAACAGAAAAGTTTGCTCCAGGTGTCCGGGTCATGGTGATTCGTAATAAGGAGCAGGCAGATGTGGAGCACATCCTCGCCAATTATGATATGGTGGTGATTAACTACGCCCAGCTGCGCGTGTGCGGTGAGCAGATTAATACCATCAAGTGGTTGACTGTGATTCTCGACGAAGGCCAGCAGATTAAGAACCCGGATTCCAAAGCTGCCAAGGCTGCACGTGAGATTAATGCGTTCAATCGACTGGTGCTTTCCGGTACGCCGATTGAGAACCGCCTGCTGGATATGTGGTCGCTGATGGCGTTTGCCATGCCGGGCGTGCTGGGCAGTCGTGCGTATTTCAAGAAGCGCTTTGACAAACGCAAGGATTCCCAGAGCCAGACCCGCCTGGCGGCCCGACTCAAGCCGTTCCTTCTGCGCCGTACCAAACAGCAGGTGGCTAAGGACCTTCCTCCGCGTACTGAAGAAGAGGTGTATGCCAAGATGGAAGGTATTCAGCGCCAGCTGTACAAGGCCGAGCTGCGCCGCATCCAGAAGGCTCTTCTGGGGGTGGATTCCGACGAGTCGGTCAAGAAGAATTCCTTCGCAATTCTGCAGGGTCTTATGCGACTGCGCCAGATTTGCTGTCACCCCGGGCTTGTGGATCCCAAGTACGCGAAGGAGGACAGCGCGAAGCTCACGGCTCTCTTCTATCTGCTTGATCAGCTGCGTGAAGAAGGTCACAAGGTGCTGGTGTTCTCCCAGTTCGTTTCCATGCTTGAAATCATTAAGGGTAAGCTGGAGGAAAACAACCACCCGTACAATTACCTTACGGGGCAGACTAAGGACCGTAAGGCTGAAATTGAGAAGTTCCAGACGACCAAGGAGCCTAGCGTCTTCCTTCTTTCGCTCAAGGCTGGTGGTGCCGGTCTTAACCTTACGTCCGCGTCCTACGTCATCCTGTATGATCCGTGGTGGAACCCGGCCGTGGAAAGCCAGGCTATTGACCGTACGCACCGAATCGGCCAGAAGAACAAGGTTATTGCCTACCGCCTGCTGACCCGTGATTCCGTGGAAGAGAAGATTCGTGTGCTTCAGCACCAGAAGAATCAGCTCGTTACGAATGTCTTGGGTGATGAAGGCTTCGCATCAAGTCTTGACCTGAACGACCTGCAGTTCATTCTGGCTCACGGTGGTGAGGATAACGATGATGAAGTGGTGGTTGATGTATAAGCCACTCTTATCCTGAGCTTGTTTCAGACCTGCCATCCTGGTTTTCAGCCGGGGTGGCAGTTTGTTTTTTCAGTGTTTTTCCCGGTCTGAAAAGAAAACCACCCCCGGTGAACCGGGGGTGGTTTCAAACTTTGCTGGTGGGCGGAATCAGTTTTTATAAACTCGGGGCACTCGCCCGGAAATGCTGGTGATGATGTTGCTGGGGATGGTTTTTGCGCGGCTTGTCAATTCCTCCCACGGAACATTCGGTCCCATGATTTCTGCTACATCGCCAGGTTGAACCCCGGTCATGTGCGTTACGTCCACCATAATCTGATCCATGGTGATGCGGCCTAAAACCGGGCAATACTCACCGTTGAGGTAGACTCTGGCGCCGGTGTTGGACAAGTAGTGCAGATAGCCGTCCCCGAATCCGAGCCCGATGGTGGCAACCCGGGTTGGCCCGGAGGTGATATAAGTGTGGTTGTAGGAAACCCCGTGGTCACTGGGCAAGGTGCGGAGCAGGGTGACCCGGCTGTACAAAGTGAGCGTGTTGCGCAGTTCCCGGTTATAGGGGGAGGGCATGGGGGAATACCCGTAGAGGATACGCCCGAGTCTTACCATGTTTGTGTTAGGTGCTTTGTAATTGAAGACAGCCGAGCTGCTGCAGAGGTGGCGGTAGGGGATGTCGAGGTAGGTGCTCAGTTCCTCAACGGCTTTCTCGAAGCTTCGAATCTGGCTGTGCGTGAATGAAATATCATCTGCTGCGGCAGAAAGATGCGAATACACGCCCTCGATTTCCAGATTGTCAAAATCTGCCAGGCGGGCACCCATTTCAGACAGCGTGTGCGGCAACAGCCCCGCGCGTCCCATGCCTGTGTCTACATTGATATGAAGGTGGACCTTCTTGTTGAAAAGCTGGCCCAGTGAGTTGTAATGCTCTGCTTCTTCCAGGCTGGAAAGCGCAACGCGCCAGCCGTTCTGAACAATCATCTCACGCTCTGCGGGGAAACATGGTCCCAGAATGAACGGGCAGGTGCGGCAGCCTGCGGCCTGCACACGCGCGGCTTCTGCCGGTGTTGCTACGCCGAAGAACTCGAGGTCGCAATCATCTAATGCTTTGACTACTCCTTCGATGCCGTGGCCGTATGCCTCAGCTTTGACAATGGCCATCTGCTTGTGTTCTGGAAGTACGCGCCGCACCACGGATAAATTATGACGCATGGCTGATGTGTCAACCTCAGCCCAGGCGCGGAAGAGAGAAGTATCCTGCATGAATCTATTGTATGCTTCAATTTGTGCGATTGCAATACTTATTTCCAGGCAAAAGGTGTAAAAAAAACATTACAGACAGGTATCTCTCTTGAAATTGGTTTAATTTTGGCATATACTTGTCGCGTGAGTATGCAAGTAGTCATTTATACGGCGGAAACCCTCAAACCGATGGGGTGGGGGCTGATGGAGCTTTTCGAGAAGGGTGGTCCTCTCATGTGGGCGTTGCTTTTCCTTTCTGTGGTTGCGTTCATGGTGATGTTTGTGTGTATGTGGACAACGCGCACATCCGCAGTGCTTCCCCCCCGCATGGTCATGTCTGTGGAGTCATGTATCCGCCGTAAGGATTATGCTGGCCTGATGAGCATGTGCGAGCGCGATGGCTCCAGCTTTGCCTTGACTATGCACGTTATCGTCATGTTCCTGCAGCGCAACCCCCGCGCCAACATTGATGAAGTGCGTGAGGTGGCATCTGCAGAAGGTGCGCGCCAGACCAATATCCTGACCCGTCAGATTAACTGGCTTTCAGACATTGGCGCCATTGCACCCATGATTGGTCTGCTGGGTACCGTTGTGGGTATGATGAAGACATTCATGGAGATGGCTGCCGGCAATTTCGAGGGTGTGAAGCAGATGCAGATGGCACATGGCATTGCAGAAGCCATGATTACAACCGCTGGTGGTCTGGTGCTTGCTATTCCTGCCATGGCTGCCTATGTCTTCTTCCGCAGCCGGATTCAGAAGCGGATTGC
This sequence comes from Akkermansia sp., assembly GCA_045645565.1. Lineage (GTDB taxonomy): Bacteria > Verrucomicrobiota > Verrucomicrobiia > Verrucomicrobiales > Akkermansiaceae > Akkermansia. Next base: position 65,806 of record JAZRJB010000045.1, read on the forward strand.
TGATATGGAAGTGGCAGTAACGCACATCCTGTCTGTGATTGCGGTGCAGATGGACCGCGAGCGCCGCCTGGGCAATGGTTACCAGCGTGGCAATACTCAGGAAGTAATGGAGGAAGAGGAATATTAATGCCCTGAACCCCTTTCCGTTTGCGTTATGAAGTTTAACACCAAGATTCCGGAACCCATTGGTTTCCAGCTGGCTCCTATGCTGGATGTGGTGTTCCTTCTGCTCATCTTTTTCGTGGTGACTCAGAAGTTTATTCTGAATGAGCAGGATCTTAAGGTGAAGGTGCCGACTGCTCCGAAGTCTACCGAGGAAACGTCCCGCGCTATTGATGAAATCATCATCAATGCCCGTGAGGAAGATGGCGAACTTATCATCACCATCGACCGTGAGGTGTTTACTCGTGAGAAGCTGCATGCCATGCTGCAACGCATGATTAATGTGAATCCGAACCAGCCGGTTCGAATTCGCGGCGATGCTCAGATGAGCTGGCAGCGCATGGCTGACGTGATTTCCACCTGCTCTCAGGCAGGTGTGTGGAATGTATCATTCTCAAAACAGATGCCCGAAGCGAAGAAGTAACATACATCATCGCGCGGGGCTGCGGTTAATTTTACTCAAATCATTATTCCCCCCCCCCTTATGAACATCAGACTTTCAAGCATGCTGGCACTGGGCATTTCCCTGGTGCCGGCATTTGCACAGCAGAATGAAGGAGATGCGCCTCTCGTGGCAAACGCAGAGGCCGATTCGTATGCAATTGCTGAGCAGTTGTATGCTCAGGCTCGCGCCACGGGTGATGCCCAGGCTCGCGCCCAGGCCATGACCCGGGCTGCCCAGCTGTTCGCCAATTTTGCGTCCCGCTTCCCTAAATCCCCCAATCGGGAGAAGGCATTGTACATACAGGCTGTGTGCCAGTCTGAGGCCGGTGACTTGGCAGGTTCCAATAATACGCTCGGTACGCTTGCCAACAAGCACAAGGGTGAATATGCTGCTGCTGCTGCGTATAAGCTGGCTAACCAGGCCACAGATCGCCAGATGTGGCAGAAAGCTGTTGGTTACTATAACATTACCGTAAAGGAGACTCAACGCAACGAGTTGAGAAATGATGCCCTGTACCGCTTAGGCCGTGCGCAGTTGCAGATGGGGAAACGCTCAGATGCAGAATCCACGTTTAGAACCCTGCAGGTCATGCAGGGGATTGATCCGGTCATTCTGCAGACATCGCTGCTTTCCATGGCTCAGATGAAGACTGAGGATGGAAATGATACTGAGGCATACAACCTGTTCCGGAATCTGCTTGGCATGCAGAATCTTGATTCCCGCGTACGCGCTACTGCAACGCTTCAGGCTGCCCGTCTCGCTGCTCGCCTGGGTAAGACCCGGGAATCTCAGGAACTCTATTCCCGCCTCACCACGATGCAAGGTATGGAGAAATATTCCGGCGAGGCCCAGATGGAGAGTATACTTTCATTGTATAAGGCAGGGAAGTATGAGGAAGTGGTGCGCCGCGCATCGTCTCAGTCCGTGTCGATGGATGATCCCGTAAAGGAAGCCCGGAGAGCCATTATCGTGGGGCAGTCTGCCATGGAGGCCAAGCTGTATGAAGTGGCAATACCCTGGTTTGAATTGGCGGAGCGGAGCCAGCCTGGAACGACACTTGCCGCAGATGCCGGCTATCGACGCATTATCTGCATTCAGCAGGTGCGCGGTATCAATTTCTTCCAGCATGCAGAGAAATATCTTGCAACCTACGCGACCCCGGGCTCTGCCACCGCGTCTCTCTCGGTTGTGGATTTGGTGCGTCTGATGTATGCAGACCGCCTGATGCTGACGGATACCGACGCTGCGGCTCGTCAGTTTGACGCCTTGACATTTGAGCATCTGCCGGAATCCGTTCGCCCGGATGCAATGTATAAGAAGGCGTGGACCGCTGCGCAGGGTACGGTATATGATCCTGTGCCGACCCTGAATCAGTATATCTCCACATTCCCGGCAGACCACCGCATACCTGATGCCCTGACACTGCGAGGCACATTCTTCGGCAAGCAGAAAAAGGTGAATGAGGCACTGGCAGACTTTGACCGGGTCATCAAGGATTATCCGGATTCCAGCTCTGTGGCCGTATGCTGGCAGCGCGCTGCCAAGCTTTGCGCCGGTCGCGATGCTGAGAAAATGATATACTATTACAGAGGCTTCATCTCCTGCTGTGATGAAATGGCCAAAAAGGGAAATCAGCCTAAGCCCGGGGCCATGGCAGAAGCCCATTATAACATAGCAGGCGCCCTGGCGGATAAGTCTCCGGCAGAGGCTGTGCCTCATTTCCAGGAAGCCCGCACTCTTTATCCTGAGCAGTATGCCTCATTGGTAGATTTGCGCCTTGTGCAGTGCTTCTTCAAAATGAAGGATTCAGAGAATCTGAAGAAATCACTTGAAGTTCTTGAGAACAGTAACCGCGCCTCATATAATGCGCTGCCTCCGGCTATTCTTCGCTGGTGCGGCTGGACCTGCTACCAGGGGCGCGACTATTTGTCCGCCAATAAGTACTTATCAGATGCGCTGACTCGCGAGCCCCGTGAAACCTATACCGCTGCAGATGGTTCGGAGCAGGAACGCCCCAAGGTTGAGCCCATTGTGTGGAAGACACTGGCCCGAGTTCGTCTGGAACTGCGTCTTTTTACCCCTGGTCTAGAGGCTGCAGAGCATTATGTTTCTATGGAAAAGCAGCCGTATCGTCTTGCAGAGGGTATGGGTGACCAGGCCCAGTTGCTGATTGGTCTGAACCGTGGAGAAGAGGCTCGCAAGATATGTGAAACAGCTATTGCCATGGGTGTTGATGGTCCTATCAAATCCAATCTGTTCATTACGTTAGGTGACGCTTTCTATATTGATAAGGAGTATAGCGAGGCTGCCAAGTACTATGGACGCACTGCAAACGTTGTGAGTGATAAGGAACTCAAGCCTCTTGCGCTGTACAAGATTATCTGTGCATTGAAGAAATGTGACAAAGCCGGAGAGGCTTCACAGTACGAGGACTCCCTGAAGAAAGAGTTCCCGTCATGGTCACCGCCTGCGAATGTGCAGTTCCTGATGGATGAGCAGTTTCGCACGCAGCCGCTCCCCCAGCAGCCTTGATTTTCCTGACCTGCCATGTATTATTCCTCCTCCCCGAATCGTCGGAAACGCTGGTACCGCCTGCTGACCATTGGCCAGAAGAAGCTTATCGTTCTGGCTTCCTTGCTTGGAGTGGCGTTGCTGGCGGTGGTCATGATTCTGGGAGTGTATGGTTACCGAGCGTCTCAATTTAATTTGGAGCAAGTCAGTTCCGGATTGAATGCCAGCAAGCTGTATGATGCAGAGCGTCAGGAGATTGGTCCGATTTCGGATGAATCTCACCGGTTTGTGCCGCGGACAGAGATTCCGCAGCATTTGGTGAATGCTTTCGTTGCACGTGAGGATGATAATTTCTTTGAGCATAACGGTGTGGTATTTTCATCGGTTTTGCGTTCTCTGGTGCGCAATATCATGTCCATGAGATATGAACAGGGCGCTTCCACAATCACGATGCAGCTCACCCGCAATGTCTTTGAACTTACCGGCAAGTCATTGGACCGCAAACTGCTGGAGACAATGATTGCTTATCGCATTGAGCGTCGGTTTGATAAATATACCATTCTGGAGCAGTATTTGAGCCGCATCTATTTCGGACAGAATTGTTACGGGGTCAAGGCTGCTGCCAGACGCTATTTTGACAAGGAAGTCAAGGACCTGAACCTGGTGGAGTGTGCCACGCTTGCGGGGCTGGTTCGCGCCCCCTCGTTGTTTAATCCCGTACGGAGCATGAACAGCGCTATGACTGTGAAAGCCGAAACACTGAATCGGATGCTCGATTGCGGGATGATCAGCCAGGAGGAGTGCGATGCTGCCACTGCGGCTCCTATAGTTTTACAGAAAGGCGCCGCTGAAGGAAAACTCTGCGGTTCATACTCAGTGATGTGGGCGCGCCGCGAGATGGATGAATTAGCTTCATCTCTTCCAGAGCATTCCGGCGGTCTTTATGTTGTTTCCAGCTTGAATCTGAACCTTCAGCAGTATCTGGAATTAGCCGTAGAGGACGCCTTGCGCGCCGTCGAACAGCCCGGGCACTATCCTGCTGCCTGGCTGAAGAATATGTCCCCGGAAGTGGCTAAGACCACGAGAGAGGCCTTTGCAAAATTAGGACGACCTGCGGGAATGAAGGTCCGTGGTCAGGATAATGATCTGGATGGGATATTGCAGAGCTGTGTGCTGGTGGTTGATTCCCGCTTGAATAAGCGAGGCAAAGTGCTGGCCATGGTGGGTGGCAGAAGCGCGGTGGATGGTCGCGACCGTTGGAAGGATACAACAATGCCCGGTAGGGCAGCGGCGCCATTGCTGTTCTGTTGTGCCTGTCTGCCAGGTGTTGAGGGAAAGCATATTGTGGCCCGCAGTTCTGAGGTGACAGGCAAAAGCCTGGGGTATGATGTTGTGCGTTCATTTTATGATTCTCTGAATCTGGGGATTGAATTACCCGGCCGGGACGAGGAGCTGTATCTCTACAACGGCATGTTCAAATTGCCCAGATTGGAACTTGCACGACTGCTTTATTGTGTCCAGAATGAGGGCTGGGGATACCAGTTCGGCATGGTGAACACGATATGGAATAGTAACCTTCAGGTTATTTATAATGATGAACCGGAAAAGGCACCGGAGTACATCTGCCGCCAAGGTGCCGTTGCCGTCAGTTCTCTGGCTCCGTTCCATGTCTCCGAAGGCCAGCCTGTAACCATGAATATCAGCCTGCCGGATGGCGGCGGTCAGTGGGTGATGGTGTTCCGCCCGAGAAGTGTCTGCGTTTTCGTGTGGATGGGATATGATTCATCCACGCATCCCATGGCTGGAAAATCTGAAATCCGGACGCTGCTGAATCGCGCTGCCATGAATCTCGGGCGTGAGATTTTTGATAAGGCCCGCTCAGAATTCTTCAGACAGCATGAGGCAAAGAAACAGCAACAGAAACAGCAACAGGCATCATGAAAGTTGATTATTCTGCTTATCTTGCCGCCGCCCGGCAGGCTGCCCAGGAAGCCGGGGCATTTCTGAAAGAGCAGTTCCATGCCATTAAGCTGGTGGATGAAGCACTGGATCACGATATCAAGCTGCGGCTCGATAAAGAGGCTCAGACGCTGATTACCCGAAGCATTCAAAGCGCCTTTCCGGATAGCTCCGTGTTGGGAGAGGAGGGCAGTGCAGGGGCTCAGGATGCAGAATACCTCTGGATTGTGGACCCGATAGATGGAACTGTCAATTATTTTTATGGCATCCCGATTTACTGTGTAAGCATTGCGCTCCAGCATCGAGGCCAGCTGGTTATGGGGTGTGTATACGATCCCATGCAGCAGGAGTGCTTTACGGCGATAGCTGGAGAACAGCCTCAGTTGAACGGGAAGCCGATTGGGGTGTCTGCCCGTGCTTTAATGTCTGAGGCTGTCGTCTTCATCGGGCATGGCACGCATGATGGTTCCGGTGAATCTGGAATCCGGCGCTTTGCGCATATTTCCCGGCAGGTTCGTAAAATCAGGATTCTTGGCTCAGCCGCACTGACATTGTGCTACATAGCCGCTGGTCGGTTTGACGCTTACGTTGAAAATCGAATCTGCCTGTGGGACTTTGCCGCAGCCCGGGTCATTCTGGAAGCTGCCGGCGGCCGGTTGGAATTTGAACCCCAGACCCCGGATTCTACAAAAGGTGCTATATTGGCATGGAATGGCAAGTTGCCACTGCATGAAGCCTTACAAATGGATTAGAGTTGCATGAATAATACTCCCTCAGTTCGCCATTTGGCATGGAAATGCCTGTTGCGCTGGTCGCAGGGCGGCATTTTCGCGGAAACCCTTGTAGCGCGTGCTGCTGCAGAGCATGCCTTATCCCACTCAGACCGGGCGTTGCTGCAGGCTGTCGTATACGATACGCTCCGGCATCTCAGCTGGCTGGATTCAATCCGCCAGAGCCTGCGTGCCGGAAAACTGGAGGAGAAAATCCGTTGGCTGGTGCTCATGGGGCTTTGTCAGCTTTTTGTATTGCGCCAGGCAGAGCATGCAGCTGTGAGTGAAACCGTGCGGCTGGCACCTCAGCGAGTCCGCGGGGTGGTGAATGGCATGCTCCGGAATGCCGTGCGTCGCAAGGAGGAGCTGCTGGCAGAACGTACTAAATTACCATTGGCTGTTCAATTTTCAACACCTTCCTGGCTGGTGAAGCGCTGGTTGCGGGAATTCGGTGAATCTGACACCCGCGCCATGCTGGAGTGGAATTCCCAGACGCCGCCGGTTTATGCCCGCATCAATCCGGTCAATCCCCCGGCGGATATACCCGAGAGCTGGGAGGCGCTGCCGCTGGCTGGCTGGTATCGTATTCACGGGGCGCTGCCGCTGGAATCATTGAAGTCAGGTCAGTTGTATGTAACGGATCCATCGACCCGGTACTGCGTGCAACTGCTGGCACCCCAGCCTGGGGAACGCGTGCTTGATGCCTGCGCGGCGCCTGGTGGTAAATCTGCCGCAATGCTTGCTGCCACAGGTGGGGATTTGCAGCTCCTGGCCACGGACGTTGAGGAATTCCGCCTCAAGCCACTTCGTGAAAATCTTCTCCGCGCCGGTGGAAAGGATGTGCAGGTGGCCCGTCACGACTGGACCCAGCCGTGTCCGGTGGCGCTGAAAGCGGCGTTTGATGCCGTTTTGCTGGATGTACCTTGTTCAAACAGTGGCGTGTTGCAGCGCCGTGTGGATGCACGCTGGCGCCTTTCTGAGGAAGAATTTGAACGCCTTGCCCAACTTCAGCTCACTATTCTGGAACAGGCCTGTGAGGCCGTTCGTCCTGGCGGCAGGCTGGTTTACAGCACATGCTCCATTGATGCTGAAGAAGACTCAGGGGTTGTGCAGAAATTCCTGACCTTGCATCCTGAGTTTTCATTGGTGAATGATTATCTGGCGCTCCCGCACCGGGAGCAGGCAGACGGCGCTTATGCCGCCTTGCTTCAGCGTGAAAAATAGCCAGAAAATAAAAAAAAGCTCGCAATTCAGCTGCTGCCGGGTATAATAAAGGACAAGTAATACCCCCGCAACTTATCTACCATGATTACCAAGAAGCTTACCATTCAGAATAAACTCGGAATTCACGCTCGTCCCGCCGCACAGTTTGTGCGTGTGGCTAGCCGTTTTCAGGCTGATGTTTCCGTTGAAAAGGATGACGAAGCGGTTGATGGCAAGAGTATTATGGGGCTGATGATGCTGGCTGTCGGCTGGGGGGCTGAGATTGCAGTAACGGCAGATGGCCCGGATGAAGCCGAGGCCATGGTGGCTCTGGAAGAGCTTATTAACAGCAAGTTCGGTGAGGATTAATTCCCCCCCTTTTGCATATTTAACAGAACTCCACATCACCCACAATCTGGTCTATGAGCGCGGGTTCAGAACTTCGTTTTCAAGGTCAGCCGGTATCCACGGGCATTGCAATGGGCAGGCTTCGCGTTGAGGCCCGCGGTTGCTCTGCTCCCGATATCCGCTCCATTCAACCTGAGGAGGTGGATGCTGAATGGCAGCGTTTTGAGACAGCGCTGGAGCGCACGGAGCTGGAAATTAAGCTGCTCATGACTCGTGTAGAGGAATTGAGTGGCGCCAATGAAGCTGCTATTTTTGATGCGCATCTGCTCTTTCTGCGGGACAGAATGATAATGGCGCAGATGCGTAAGGAACTCCCTAAGCGCCTGCAGAATATCGATTCTGTTTATTACGCCGTTGTGCAGAATTTCATGGAAGCCATGCGCATGGTGGATGACCCCTACCTGCGTAGCCGCGTGGCTGATATTGGCGACGTGCTGCAGCGTGTGCTGAAAAATCTGGACAGGGGCGGTACCAAGACGCGTCGTAACAAAATAGTGAGTGAGGAACCCTGCCTGCTGGCGGCGTATGATTTAACCCCCAGTGATACGGCGGACCTGGATTCTCAGAATGTGTTGGGCTTTGTAACGGAAGCTGGCTCTGCTATTTCTCATACCGCCATTCTGGCCCGTTCTCTGGGTCTTCCCGCAGTGGTGGCCGTTCCGAACCTGGTGCGCGAAGCCCGGGTTGGCATGCCTGCCATCCTTGATGGGTATAGTGGTGTACTGATTCTCAATCCCACGCCGGAAACCCGCGCCTATTATGAGCAGCTGCGCGCGGAGAAGGAAAAGGCATACCAGGCATTGCTTGAAATGCGTGACTTGCCAGCCGAAACCCGGGATGGGCATCACATACGCGTTGCATGCAACCTGGAGTTTGTACATGAGTACGGCTCGTTAAAGCGCAATGGGGCAGAGGGTGTAGGGTTGTACCGAACCGAGTTCTTCCTGCTAGGCGGCGATGGCTTGCCGGATGAGGAGACTCAGTACCAGCACTACCGCCGTCTGGTGGAGGAATGCTCGCCCCAGGAGGTGATTTTCCGCACGCTGGATTCCGGTGGGGATAAGCTGCCTTTTGAGGTTCTGGAGGAAAAAGAGGATAACCCATTCCTCGGTTGGCGTGGTATCCGCGTTTCCCTGAGCCGCCCGGCTGTGTTCAAGGAACAACTTCGCGCGATTTTACGGGCTTCTGCCCACGGTAAGGTCGGCGTGATGTTCCCCATGGTGTCCGGTCTCACGGAGGTGAAGGATGTTCATGCGATTCTGGATGAATGCCGGGCTGAACTGCGCGCCCGCGGTGAGGCTTTCGATGAACATATGCGCGTCGGCATTATGATTGAGGTGCCAAGCGCTGCGGTCATGGCTGATGTCCTGGCCCGCTATGTGGATTTCTTCTCCATTGGTACCAATGACCTGACTCAGTACACCATAGCGGTGGACCGCGTGAATTACCGGGTGGCCAGTATGTTCCGCTCCACGCATCCCGGTGTTATCCGTTTGATTCACCAGACTATTTCTGCTGGTATTCCAACGGCTATCTGTGGTGAAATGGGTGGTGATATCACGCTGGTTCCGCTTCTGGTGGGGCTTGGCGCCACGGAGCTTTCTGTGGGCTCCCATTTGTTGCCGCTTATCCGTTTTGCCATTCGTCATCTGAATTACGAAGAATGCCGCCAGATGGCTCAGCAGGCATTGCAGGCGGAGGATTCCCGCACCATTCGCGCTCTTTCCAAATCAGTGGCGCTCCGGTCATACCCGAATCTCTTTGACTAAAATGCCGGAAAGAAAGCTTGCACTGCCATAGCGTGGGGGTATAATGACGGCTGGGATATGAGTATTTTATCTTACGCTAATCAGAATATCTATGAGTTAGTGGCTTACCAGCCCGGCAAACCAATCGAGGAAACTGCCCGTGAGCTGGGGATGCGCCCGGAGGACATTGTAAAGCTGGCTTCTAATGAGAATTCGCTCGGTCCCTCGCCACTTGCAACGGAAGCCATGGCGCGGCACGCTACCGGGGTTCATATCTACCCGGACGGCGCATCGTTTGCCTTGCGTAGCCGCGTGGCTGCTTTTCATGGTGTCGGATTTGAGAATACCGCGGTGGCAAATGGCAGCAGCGAACTCATTGAACTTCTGGGGCATGCATTGTTGCGCCCAGGTACTGAAGTCGTAGCCGCAGATTATGCCTTTACTCTGTACCCCATTGTCGCCAGAATGATGGGAGCAGATTATGTTTCAGTCCCGAACCGTGACAAGTGGACGCACCATCTGGACGGTATGCTGGCAGCCATAACGCCCCGTACCCGCCTGGTATTTATCACGAACCCGACCAACCCCGTCGGGACGATGGTGACCCAGGCCGAGCTTGAAGCGTTTATTGCCCAGGTGCCGGAGCATGTCGTTGTGGCCATTGATGAGGCGTATATTGAGTTTGCCGGCGAACAGACAGACAGCATTAAGTTTGTGAAGAAGGGGAAGAATGTTGCCGTACTCCGCACTTTCTCCAAGGCTTATGGTCTGGCAGGGGCTCGTTGTGGATATGCTGTGACGACTCCGGAAATTGCAGACCTGCTGAATAAGGCACGTTCTCCCTTTAATGTGAATTCCTTTGCCCAGGTCGGGGCTCTTGCCGCACTGGATGATACCGAACATATAGCCCGCTCCGTTGATATGGTGAATAAGGGGCGCCAGCAGTATGTGCAGTTCTTTGAAGAACTCGGGCTCGAATATGTGCCCAGTCATACTAATTTTATCCTGGTAAACGTGGGGGATGGCGTGAGCGTTTTCCGCCGCGCACTGGCCCAGGGGGTCATCATGCGCCCCATGGCTGCGTATAATCTGCATGAATATATCCGCATCACCATTGGAAATCCGCATGAGAATGCCCGCTGTATCGAGGTTCTGCGTTCCATTCTGACTACCAGTTAATTCTTGCTTGAGATTTATGTGCCAATATGGTACATTAGCCAGGAAACAACTAACTACAGCATTATGACTCTCCGCATTCATCAATACCTGGTTTTTCTGTCCGCTGTGTTTCTGACTGCATTAAGCAGCTGCCGCACTGTTCCCATCTCTGGTCGTCAGCAATTTATCATGAAGCCTGTTTCTGAGGAGATGGCTCTGGGACTGGAAGCATTCCAGGAGGAATGCCAGAATGGTACAATCAGTACGAATGCCTTTTATAACAGTGTTTTTCAGCGGTGCGCGACTGCCCTTGTTGCGGCTTCTGAAGGGGGCGAGGAATATGAATGGCATTTCGCTTTGTTTGAATCTACTGAACAGAATGCCTTCTGCTACCCGGGCGGTAAGATTGGTGTTTACACCGGTATCATGGATCTCATGAACAACGAGGCAGAGCTGGCCTTTGTTGTTGCTCATGAAATTGGTCATGCCATTGCTCGCCATTATGGCGAAAAGACCGCCTGGAAGTCAATAACTGATTTAGGCGGAGAGGTTCTGATTACGATTAATCCTGATTCGGCGGCCTCTGTCGCTTATGACCCTCTGATTAAGTATGCGGTGAATATGCCGTTCAGCAGAAAAAATGAGTACGAAGCAGATTATATCGGTATGATTCTGATGGCTCGCGCTGGTTATAACCCTCGTGCGGCCATTGAATTCTGGTCCCGCTTCACTGAAGGTCGTGAGCAGAGTGTTCTTAATGGACTCATGAGTACGCATCCTCGTAGTGAAGACCGTATTCAGGCCATGTGGATGAATCTTCCTGAGGCTGATGCCATCTTCCGCACAGCTGCCCGCAAGCTTGATTATGGCCAGCAACTGCGATGAATCTGCGAAATTGGTGAAATAGATGAAAACCCCTCTTGACTTGGTAGGAAAATAGTGTTACCATGCCTCTGCAACCCGCGAGAGCGAGGTTCAGTAAAAGAGAGAGAAAAGTTGACACCGCCCCGGCATGAATTGAGTAATGCCGGGGCGGTTCATGTTTTGCGGCATAGGGAGGATTTAGGCTTGAAGAAAATCGCAGAATATGGCAAATTAGACGAGTACAAAGAATCGAAGATTTGACTATGTCTGATTGCACGATGAAGATAATAGAAGGTGGCGTGACCGCTGCAAAGGGATTTGTGGCTAATGCGCTTAGCTGTGGTATCAAGAAGCCGGAAGCAACGCGTCTGGATTTGGCTCTGGTATATTCCGAGTTGCCTGCAACGTCATCCGGGACGTTCACGACCAACCGGGTTCGTGCAGCCTGTGTGCGCGTGAGTGAACACCATCTGAGCCGCGGTAACATTCGCGCCATTGTTGCAAACAGTGGTAATGCCAATGCCTGCACCGGCGTGCGCGGTGTGGAAGATGCCCGCACGGAATGCCGTGTTGTGGCAGAACAGTTGGGGCTCACCCCCAGTGAGGTGGCCGTTTGCTCCACGGGTGTCATTGGCTTACCCATGCCGATGATGCGCATTACTCCCCGACTTCCTGAGCTTTGTTCATCCCTTTCTGCAGAAAAGGGGCATGATGTTGCCTCCGCCATCATTACCAGTGATACGCGAGAGAAGGAAGTTGCCGTGGAAATCACCATTGCCGGGAAACCTGTGCGCATTGGCTCCTGCTGCAAGGGTGCGGGAATGATATCTCCGTGCATGGCAACGATGATTTGCCTTATCTGCACAGATGCCGGCGTGTCTCGCGAGGCGCTGGATGCCATTGTGCGCGATGGAGTGGAGCATTCCTTCAATCGCATTACGATTGACGGCGATATGAGTACGAATGACACCACGCTGGTGATGGCAAATGGTGCTTCTGGAGTTCAGCTTGAGCCCGGCGCAGAAGGCTGGCAGGAATTTGTGGCAGCCCTGCATTATGTGATGCTGGAGCAGGCTAAGCGCATTGTGCAGGATGGCGAGCGCGTCACCAAGTTCGTAACCGTGAAGGTAGAAGGTGCCCCGTCCCAGGAAGAGGCTAAAAAGGTAGCAGAGGGTGTGGCTAAGTCCAACCTGGTGAAGAGCTCCTGGAATGGTGGCGACCCGAACTGGGGCCGCATTATTCACGCTGTGGGGTACTCTGGTTCCCGCGTGGTGGAAGAGAAAATCGATATTGATATTGCCGGTCTTCCTGCCTGCCGTGGCGGTGAGCAGACGGATACGCCCAGCGATGACCTGCGTGAGCTGGTTCAGGCGCGCGAGTTTGAAATCCGCATCAATCTCAACCTGGGCAGCGAGGATTACGTCGTGTATACCACGGACCTCTCTCCTGAGTATGTGGACTTCAATCGCTCTGAATATGCCTATTGGAATCAGGCAAAGCGCGATGGCCTCACCCGTTGAAACTGAATAAATACATACATTCTCTCCCCCCTCATGTTCAGATATTTAACTCTTCTCCTTGCGTTTTTAACCGTGTTCGCCCCCATGTCTGCCGTGGCAGATGGTGCAGGTGCGGAAAAGAAACGCGGACGTGTGGTGAAGGAAAAAGAGCGTAATGTGCGCAAAGCTGCCAGCAAAAAGCGCAAAGAGTTGCGCGAAATGGGGGTGAAGAATGTGCGGGTGAAATCCCCCGGTGACTGGCCTCGTAAGGTTTCTGTACCAAAGGACATTGAGGTGCAGCAGAGCAATGGTGCAGCTGCTCAGGGATATACGGTGTATTCATCGAATAACTTCATGTATGTCTCACCTGTGCCGTTGAAACCTGAGGCGCAGAAGACAGTTGCCCGTTTGTGCGAATGCGCCTACGCTGCAAATAATGCCATTGGTGGGGTGCTGCCTGTGCCCCGCGCCACGGCAGACCGCGGCGATAAGAAATTCTGTGTGGAATTACAACCCACCATGGAAGCCTATTACAATGCCGGTGGTCCTCGTAATTCAGCAGGTGTGTTCCTTGGGGCGCGTCGTGCCACTGGTCAACCACCGACCGAGGCGGACATTGTCATGGATAAGGTGTTGATTCCATTTTCATCCATGGGTATCGGCAAGAGCGGTACCGTGGAGCGAGAGGATATCGACACGCATGCCCTTGTTCATGAGTTAACCCACCAGCAGTTCCTGCTTAATGCGCTGCCCATCTGGGCAAATGAAGGCTGGGCAGAATATGTGGGCTATGTTCCCTACGTTGGTGAAGACCTGGATTTTGACCGCGGGTTCTCCGTTATCCTGCATGCCGCCAAGCAGTTTGCTGAGCAAGGTGCGCTGGATTTTGACTTCAAGCTGGAGGATTTCTTCACCATGGACCAGCAGACCATGTATGGCTACATGCCCAAAGGTAAGAATACCTACATGCTTTCGGTCATGACGGTTGCTTTCTTTGTCCACCTTGATGGCAAGAAGGGCGTGGAGGCGATGAAAGCCTATCTTCAGGCATTGCTGGATGGAAAGTCGGCAGAGGAAGCGGCTGCAGAACTCATCAAGCCGCACCGTACGGCAGCCCGTTTGCAGCAGGATTTCATTCGCGCCTGGAAGAGCAAGAAGGTAAAGGTTTCTTTCCCTAAGAAATAAGGTTGTAACAACGAAACCGCCGCCCCGAGAATGGATCCGGGCGGGGGGTTTCTTTTTGTACGTCAGGCCTGGCACGGAACTGGGGGG
>JAZRJB010000046.1:0-2723 GCA_045645565.1 Akkermansia sp.
ACCGCTTTGTTCCCTCCGAAACCCACCCCGGAGGAAATCAAGGCTGAAGAACAACGGAAGAAACAACTGCAGCGGGAGCAACGCGAACGCCGCCGCCAGCAGGCCAGGCAGCTTCCGCGCAACACCCGGAACGCAGAAACACCCAGGGAAAGCGATACGGAAGTCCTGGCGCATTATACAGAGCAATACACCAGCCCGCCCCGGAACACAACCCTCAATGACCCGCAGCGGCTGCTGACCACTGCCCAACGCGAAGACGTGGAACACGTTCTCCGCAGCATCAACACCAACTCCAAGTTCCGCATCTACGTTGCGGTATTCAAAGGGACTCAGAAACTGCACAGCAACTTGGCCGTCAACACGTTGATTACCGCCATGGTTCAGCCGTGCGAATATGCAGTCCTCGTGCGTTTCCCAACAGACAACCCATCTGCCATTGAGCTGGGGTTCCAGGAAATCCAGCTTGAGAACAACCAGCGCCTGGAATGGCTACACAAAGTGCGCCAGGCCGCAGGAGACGGCAGCCCCAAGGGACTGATGAACGCCTTGACCTGCCTGCAGGGGCTCATCTCCCCCATGGCTGATTCATTCACCCCCATTGCCGTAACCGCCGGCGGCAAAATTGATAAGGTTTCCATCAATTTCAAAGAAGCTGAGAAAAAGAAAAAACGCAAACTCAAGGACCGGGTAGAGGAACTCCTGAACAACCAGGAACTCGTTGCAGCGGTTCTGTACCCCCTCTGCTTCCTGTTGGGTGGGCTGGGTGTCTTTTTCCTGTTCAACTGGTTTCGCAGCTCCTCCAAGCTGGCAGACAATGAGGCTGATATACGCCTTTCCTCGCCATACGGCGCCAGCGTAAGCCGTTATGTGCGTTACCTGGAAGGCACCGAAGTCGGCAAGGAAAAACGGCTGTTTTAATCAACCCGGCTTCCGGCAGCTTCCCCCAATCCCGCCAAAATCATTCCGACACCGGATTTTTCTGTTTCTGTTCGGTCGTTTTTGGTTGCTTTTGAACCCTTGCAGGTGTAGTATATGGGGCGTAGGTGTGGAATTTCACGCCATAGGCGGATTGTCTTCACCCAGTACCGTTTTCCAAAACATTGTAACAGTATGAACACAACATATAGCACTATTGACGCCAACGAGGCCGTGGCCTCCGTAGCGTACCGTTGCTCTGAAGTGGCCGCTATCTACCCCATCACCCCGTCCTCTCCGATGGGTGAATCGGCAGAGGCCTGGACCGCTGTAGATCGCAAAAACCTCTGGGGCACGGTCCCCAGCATCGTGGAGATGGAATCTGAGGCAGGTGCTGCCGGCGCCGTGCATGGCGCCCTGCAAACTGGCTCCATGGCCACCACCTTCACCGCTTCCCAGGGTCTGCTGCTCATGATTCCCAACATGTTCAAGATTGCTGGTGAGCTTACTCCCTGCGTTTTCCACATTGCAGCCCGCGCACTGGCCGCCCAGGGTCTTTCCATTTTCGGTGACCACAGCGACGTGATGAGCGCCCGCTCCACCGGTTTCGCCATGCTCTGCGGCGCCTCCACCCAGGAAGCTCCGGATATGGCCGCCATTGCCCACGCCGCCACGCTGGAAAGCCGCGTGCCCTTCATCAACTTCTTTGATGGTTTCCGCACCTCCCACGAAGTGGGCAAGATTGCCGATATCTCTGATGAGCAGCTGCGCGGCATGATTGACCAGGACCTGGTGGACGCCTTCCACGCCCGCGCCCTCACGCCCGATGCACCCGTCATCCGCGGCACCGCCCAGAACCCGGACGTCTACTTCCAGGGCCGCGAAACCGTGAACAGCTTCTACAATGCCGTGCCCGGCATCGTGAAGAAGGCCATGAAGAAGTTCGGTGAACTCACCGGTCGCTGCTATGACCTCGTTGAATACATCGGCAGCCCGGAAGCCACCCGCGTCATCGTCATCATGGGCTCCGGCGCCGAGGCCTGCCTTGAAACCGTCAAGGCACTGAGCAGCGAGGACATCGGCGTGCTGAAAGTTCGCCTGTACCGTCCCTTCCCGGCAGAGGACGTGATTGCCGCCCTGCCCAAGACGGTGAAGAAGATTGCCGTACTCGACCGCACCAAGGAACCCGGCAGTCTGGGCGAACCCCTGCTGCAGGACGTAGTGCAGGCTCTTTCCGATGCCTCCGTGGCCGGCACCCTGCCCTTCGCCATGCCCACCATCGTGGGTGGCCGCTATGGTCTGGGCTCCAAGGAATTCACCCCCGCCATGGTGAAGGGTGTGTTCGACGAGCTGAAGAAGGACACCCCCATGACCGGCTTTGCCGTGGGTATTGAGGACGACGTGACCGGCAAGTCCATTGCCTACGACCCCAACTTCACCACCGAGGCCGACACCGTGACCCGCTGCATGTTCTATGGTCTGGGTTCTGACGGCACCGTGGGTGCCAACAAGGACGCCATCAAGATTATCGGCAAGCACACTGACCTGTACGTGCAGGGCTACTTCGTGTATGACTCCAAGAAGTCCGGTTCCTCCACGGTGTCCCACCTGCGCTTCGGCACCACGCCGATTCACAGCACCTACCTCATCACCAGCGCCAACTTCATTGCGCTGCACCAGCCCAGCCTGCTGAACACCTTCGACTTCCTGAAGAACGCAGCCCCCGGCGCCACCTTCCTCATCAACACCCCGGTTGCCGCCGACAAGGTGTGGGACAGCCTGCCTGCCCGCATGCAGCAGCAGATTAT